>JBLHJR010000051.1:0-22811 GCA_047619205.1 Candidatus Endobugula sp.
AATTAAAAGGCCGTGGATGATTAAAAATCGATCAATTTTGGCTTGATGTTACATTGCCTACCAATATTTTGAAAATAATGAAGAAGTTTGCTAACCGTTTAGGCTATTCTCGGACAGGCTCCTAGGTCTTCGTTTTCTAAGCTAAGGGAGATATCCGCGAGAAATTGCTGGGCTTCTAGGTCATTTAACGTGGGATTAATGCGTTTGATGTTGTGTAAAAAGATGCCGGTGAAGATATTGGTTGATTCATCCCACGTGACCTTTGGGTCTTTCAGCGACAAGTAGCCATAGCCCAAACGCATCAAATGCAGGATGGTGGGTATTTTTACGCGTGAATCTTCGTTGAACTTCATCTTTTATTACACTCCATGGGTCTATCTACAGCAGAATCGCTTCTACACGTTCGGTTTGGGTGGTTTTAGGAAGAGCTGAGGGGTGTTAATACATCCTTATTCGGCGTTTATGTGCGTCTTTTATGGTCATCTTTTATCGTTAAGGCGAAGATTACAGGAATTGGATTAAGACTTATAGCAAGACTTATAGCGTTAGCTTAGATTTAGCTCAATCTGATTTTTGGTCGTCTATTGTGGTGCAGCGTTGGTTAGGAGGCTGTCCAAGAATAGAAACCTACTGCGGAAAAGCGGATTTTGGCCAGATTTTTTCCTGATTTTCGTCGCTTAAGGGCGCCTACTGTTGGCAAATAGAACCACTATTTTCCTCAATTCATGAAAAAATTTGACTCAAAACCGCTATCCCTCGCTACGGCCTCTATTCTCGGACAGCCTCCGGCCTACAGGTGCAGTATGCCTAGTGTTGTATAGTCAGATACTGGATATTGCTGCAAGGTGAGCGGGACTTGTAAGGGGAGGCTAAAGAAAAGCTAAAGGCTAATAGATCACACTCTTTACGCCTGCTATACTGCTGCCATCTTTATTTCAGCCCTATTACGTACACTATTACCTACACTTAAAGAAGCTAGAGAATCCATGTTTCAAAATCTAACTGATCGTTTATCCAAATCCTTAAAGAAAATCTCCGGTAAAGGCCGTTTAAGTCACGCTAACATCCAAGATGCATTGAAGGATGTGCGTAAAGCCTTATTAGAGGCTGATGTGGCCTTGCCAGTGGTAAAAACCTTTATTGATCAAGTGCGTAAGCGCGCGGTGGGGCAAGAAGTGGCACGTTCACTCAAGCCTTCCCAGCAGTTTATCAAGGTGGTGCAAGATGAGCTGACGCAGATGATGGGGGAGGCCAATGAGACGTTAAATCTTGCGGCTCAACCGCCAGCAGTCGTGTTAATGGCAGGCTTACAGGGTGCGGGTAAGACCACATCGGTAGCCAAATTAGCCAAGTACTTACAAGAGCGTGAAAAGAAAAAAGTCATGGTGGTGAGTGTCGATGTTTATCGTCCTGCCGCCATCCAACAGTTGGAAACCTTGGCAGAGCAGGTGGAAGCGACGTTCTTCCCTTCCACTATCGATCAAAAACCAGAAACCATTGCTAAAAATGCCATTGCCGCGGCTAAAAAACAACATTTAGATGTGGTAATTGTTGATACCGCCGGTCGCCTAGCGATTGATGATGCCTTAATGGCGGAGATTCAGGGCTTACAAAAAGCCATTAATCCCATCGAAACCTTGTTTGTTATTGATGCCATGATTGGTCAGGATGCGGTCAATACGGCTAAGGCGTTTAATGATGCCTTGCCGCTAACCGGTGTGATCCTAACTAAAGCGGACGGTGATGCTCGTGGGGGTGCCGCGTTATCAGTGCGTGCGACTACGGGCAAGCCGATTAAGTTCTTAGGTATGGGCGAAAAAGTCGATGCTCTCGAACCCTTCCACCCTGATCGTGTGGCGTCGCGTATTTTAGGTATGGGTGATGTACTCTCGCTGATTGAAGAAGTCGAGCGCACCGTCGATAAAGAGAAAGCGCAAAAGCTGGTTGATAAAGTCCAAAAAGGCACACGCTTTGACCTAAATGACCTGAAAGATCAGTTTCAGCAAATGAGTAATATGGGTGGCATGGGTGCCATGCTAGAAAAAATGCCCGGCATGGGCAATATGAGTCAAATGGTTGAGCAAGCCAACATGGGTGGTCAATTTAAAAAAATGGAAGTCATTATTGATTCCATGACAAAAGCCGAGCGTAAAAATCCCGAGTTGCTTAATGGCTCGCGTAAGCGTCGTATTACTACGGGTTCTGGTACGCAGGTACAAGATCTTAATCGTCTGTTAAAGCAACATAAACAAATGGCGAAAATGATGAAGAAAATGAAAGGCGGCGGCATGGCAAAAATGATGCGCGGCATGGGGGGGATGTTAGGCGGTGGTGGCGGTATGGGCGGAGGCATGCCTCCTGCTGGAATGCCACCTGGCGGCGGATTACCTCCTGGTTTTGGTCAGTAAGGTAGACGGTGTTAGCACGAAAACCGCTCCTCGGTAACTGCTCCTGCGTTACTCTAATAAGCTACCTCCATGTAGCGATGCGTTTTCGATGTACCCCTCGTCCTGAGGGGCAACGTGAGACGGCAGATGTTGTTTTGTAGCTGAGTGCAGCGAAGTAAAGCTTCTCGCGTCTCACATTGGACGTCTAGCGCTGAAAAAGAGTTAATAGCTTGAGACTTGAGTCGTTAGATAAGTCACTTGACAAAATTTACTCAAAACCGAAAATAGTTTGTAGCTTCTCTCTTTCTATAATATGTGCTTAGTCCAATACCGCCCTTCTTTTGTATAACGATAGCGTTCGCTATGCTTTTTCCAATTCGCCTGCCAAAATTCAATACGATACGGTTTGATTCTGTAGGCGGTCCAATGGCTTGGCAATGGAATGCGTTCATCGGCGAATAACGCTTTTGTGGATGCACGTTTTTCTTCTGCTGTTTGAAGTGTGTTTTGTGTGTTTGATGCCCATGCAGAGAGTTGAAAATTTCTATCCTGTTTTTGCCACCAAGTTGAAGCCTCATCACTACTGACTTCTACCGCGACTCCTTGTAATAACAATTGTAAATGTAAACCTTGCCAATAAAAGCATAAGCCGACATCGGGATGTAGGTTGATATGTGCCGCTTTACCACTATTTTTGTTGACGAATAGCAATAAACCATCAGTGTTGACATTACATATGGTTATCGTTCTTACAGAGGGTTTTTTATCCTCGCTGATGGTGGCTAGGCTTGCAGTATTGGCAAGCGGAATGGCTAGACTCTTTGCTTCAGCTAACGCGCGATTAATAGCATTAATAGCTTCGTCATAAATTTCTTTTGATGATTTTTCATCGGGTGAAGAAATGTTCATCATGCTCTCCTTGGTTACCATTTTGAATACAAGCGTTATAAAACCTTGGAAAAACGCAGTGATTGCTCATCAGATGGATCTTTGGTCGATAAGTAGGCATCAAAAACCATGGCGATATTACGCAAAAAAAGACAACCTTTATTCGTAATCTGTAAGCCCTGCTTGTTAAGCGTTAATAATTTATCCTCTATCATAGGGGATAAATTATTAAGTTCAGTTTGAAAATAAGTGATGAAGTGAATGTGGTATAAGTGGTTAAATTCTTCAAAATTGACTGTGCGTTGGCACATGAGTTGTTGAATGACCGCTGCACGCAGTTGGTCATCTTGTGTTAAGGCATACCCACGCGCTACGGCAAGACGGTTGTTTTTAATGCTGCTGTTATAGATATCTAAGCTTTTATCATTTTGGCTATAGCCATCATTGATTTGGCTAATAGCACTGACACCAAGACCAATAGTGTCGCAGTCTCCATGAGTCGAGTAGCCTTGAAAGTTACGCTGTAATTTTTTTTGTTTAAGGCTCCGACTTAATGGATCTTTTGCTAAGGCGAAATGATCCATGCCAATATGTAAATAGTCCGCAGCGGTTAAGGTTTCAATACTAAGTTCCATTAATGCCAGCTTCTCATCGCTACTGGGTAAATCGGTGGCATGGATGAGCTTTTGTGATTTGATGCGATCTGGCATGTGGGCATAATTGTACAATGCAATGCGGTCGGGGCGGGCGTTAACAATGGTCTCTAGCGTTGCTTTGAAGCTATCATGGGTTTGTTTGGGTAAGCCGTAAATAATATCGGTTGAAATAGATTGGATGTTAGCGCTACGGGCGGCTTGCAGTAGTTCAAGTGTTAAGTCTTTATCTTGTACGCGGTTGATGGCTATTTGTACTTGATGATCAAAATCCTGAACACCAAAGCTCATACGATTAAAGCCAATGTCAGCAAGTGCTTGGATGTCGCTAGCATTCATGCCTCGAGGGTCAATCTCAATGCTTATTTCAAGGTCAGTTTTTTTTGCTAAAGTGAAGTTTTGCTTAATCGTATAAAGCAGGTGAGCAATTTGTTCTGCACCGAGATAGGTTGGTGTGCCTCCGCCAAAATGTATTTGTTTAATTTCTCTATCATTATCAAAAAGCGCAGCTTGTAGATTAATTTCTTTATGTAAGGCGGCTAAGTAAGTATTGACCTTTTTGGCATTTCGAGTAATAAATTTATGGCAGCCACAGTAATAGCAAAGGGAGTGACAAAAGGGAATGTGTAAGTAAAGGGAAATAGGCTTTGGAATGGGGTGTTGGTTACTGTCCTCAATATGCCAGCGATAGTGTTTTTCTGTAAATAGCGGATCAAACTGCAAGGCTGTTGGATACGAGGTGTAACGAGGCCCACTTACATTGTATTTTTTTAGTAAAGCCTGACTAATCTTCACGGTTATTCTGCCCTTAATGTCACATAGGCTATATAGTAAATTGATTGGCTTATAGTGATTTGATTTAGATCAATTGTAATTGTCTTTTTGTATAAAAAAGGGGGTATTTTGTCAAGAATATAGACTGTGGTTAAAAGTGCTATGATCAGTAGGCGATCCTAGAAAAAGCCGTTGGATTACGAAAGCTTTGCACACCAATAACTTACGCACCTTTTTCGCGCCCAACTGCTTTGTCTAGGTTCAATAGCGTACTGAATTACCGATAAAAAATTAAAGTCGGTATGTATGACTTGATTAGCAATATTACGATGAACAAATAACTCCCCCGGCGCTAAATCAACAATTTGATTAGCCGGTACGCGACTGTCGGAACAACCTATCCAAAGATACTCTGGCGGCTGAATAGCTTCCAATCGCTCAAAGAAAAGGGGGGGCATCTTGTGTAGCCCGTTCTGACCACTGTTGATTGTTATCTAATAGTTGATTCAGCCCAGGTTACTGTTTTTCATTATAACGTATTTTATTACTGCATCAGTGGTGAAGCGTCAATGTCAAATTGATAGCCTTCTATCTTGGCTTCTTGCACAAGAAGATTGAGATACTGAGATATCGCTTTGCGTTTCACTTTATCATTTAAGTAGGTTTGAATTTTTTCTTTTACAAGCTCAAAACTCAATGCCTTCCCATCCACTTTGTGAGCGATCATCACTACATGGTAACCAAATCGAGATTCAACCGGTGTTTCCATTAAACCGGTATCAGCAGCGAACACTTGGCGTTCAAACTCACTGACTGTTTGACCATAGGAAAGTTGGCCTAGACTGCCACCCACTTCTTTTGAAGAGCAGGCAGAAAATTCTTTTGCTAAGTCATGAAATGATGCAGTTTGAGACTTTACTTGCTCAATTAATGACTCTGCTAGCTGTTTCGTCTGTGCTCGATGCTCTAAGTCTTTCGGCTCTGCAGGCAACAAAATATGGCTCGCTTCTATGAGCGGTGTAGTCTTAAATTTTTCGGGGTTGGCTTCAAAGTAGCGTAAACATTCCTGCTCGGTTGCATTCGGTGTACTCGCTTCTTGATCTAGTAATGAGTCAATGAGCGCAGGTTGCTCATCAATTATGGCACTATTAGTTAGCTTACGGTCTGCTTCGCTTAATATGCCTTTTTCTACGGCTTTTTGCGCAAGTAGTTCACCAATGATGAGCGTTTCCGCTGCTTGAATCATCGCTTTTCGGCGTGTTTCTGCAGGATGATATTGTACCTCAGCATCAATAGCGGATGCCGGGATAGTCGAACCATTGACGATAATGTCTGGCGTATTAGTTAATGACATAAAAACTCACTTATTTTCTTTTTTGGAATGGTTTTTAAAATAGCCCGTTTAAAAAATATTTTTTAAACGGGCGCCATGTCTATTTATTATTACGAGAATCAAGCTAATCAGAAGATTATTTTTTCTGTCTAACCACTTGATAATTTCTACGGAAGTATTGTACTGGCACACTCCAGACATGAACTAAACGACTGAATGGGAACAATACGAATATGCTAATGCCTAAGGTAATATGCAGCTTATAGATCCAATGAACATCGCTAATATATTCCACGGCTTCGACGGGGCGGAAAGTTAATAAGTACCTTGACCAATTCATCAAGTTAGCCATAACAGAACCATCCATATGATCAAATGAAATCACAATACTGATCATGCCGAGAATAAGCTGTAGATAAATAAGCAGCAGTATTCCCGTGTCCATTGTGCTACTGGTGGCTTTTACTCTAGGATCAAATAATCGGCGTTTCACCAGCATGGTGAGACCAATAAAACACAGCACGCCAAAGAATCCGCCAACACTCATGGCAATGATTTGTTTAACGGGTAGAGAAAATCCTATCGCATGCCAAATTTCAAAAGGCACAACGAGTCCAGCAAAGTGCCCTAGTAGTATAGAGATGATACCCACGTGAAATAAAATACTCGCTAGCCTAAAATTCTTATTGCTAAGCATTTGGCTCGAACCGGTTTTCCAGCTGTATTGCTCGCGGTCATATCGCATCAGGCTTCCCAGAAGGAATATACAGACTGCCATATAAGGATAGATACCAAAGAAAAATGTATTAATAAAATCCATGACTAACCCCTTAGTTGCTTGTCTGATGTGATTGAGCGTCGGATGCGTGTTCTTTCATCGCATCGACAAATTGAATAGGAACATCTTGATCGCGTCGTTGAGAATCCGAAGGTTTGGAGGTTTCACTTGGGCAGCCACCATTAATAGCATCACCACCAAAGGTCACGGCTTCTTCTTCCCAGACCTTATCTAATGCTTTATTGGTATCATCGCGTTTTTCTTTGCAGACCTTTTCGCGCAAGTTGTCTATATCAATCTCCATTTCTGAGAGCGATACCAGCGCGCCAAAGAGCGCGCTATAGTTACATTGTCGCTGTTCAAGGCGTACTGATAATAGGGCAAGAATAGGCGCGATATCTTGCAGCCATGCTTTAGCATTGTCGTCTCCTTGGGTGCTGGCAAACTCAAGAAAAAGAGGAATGTAATCGGGTAACTCGCGTACACCAATATCTAAACCTGCGGCTCTGTATTGTTTGAGTAAATTGACCATAGCTTGGCCACGATCACGGGACTCTCCGTGAATGTGTTCATAGATTAATAAGGATAGTGAACGTCCACGTTCAAATAAACCATCATAATCGGATTGCCAGTCCAGCAAGCTATCACTAAATCGTTGTTTAATAAATGAGAGTAGAGCATCTTTATCAACCGCTGATAATAGTTGCTCTTGAGTAATTAACTCCCTAATTTCAGCACCGTGTTCGTATAAGGTGTCAGTGGGATAATCAATCAGTTTGGCTAAAATAGCTAATATTTTCATGATACTTTTTCCTCAACTAATGTGTCCTCAACTAATATGTTCTCCATTATATGTTCTCCACTGGAATGACTTGGCGAACGACTTGTTTTTTACCACCAAACAAATCGGCTTCGCTATCACCACCACTACAACCGTTACCAAAACTGAAACCACAACCTGATTTCATATCATAAGCATCTTCCGCATAGCTTTTATGGCTCGTCGGAATCACAAAGCGATCTTCATAGTTAGCCAGTGCCATATAACGATACATTTCCTCAACCTGTTTAACCGTTAATCCCGCTTGCTCAAGTGCTTCAAGATTGACTTCACCATCAACTTGCTGAGAACGTTTGAAAATACGCATTGCCATCATGCGCTCGAGCGCTCTTTCAACGGGAGCCTCATCGCCAGCGGTTAACATATTGGCGAGATATTTCATCGGAATACGCAGTGATTTCAAATCAGGAAAAACACCTTTCATGGGAACCTTTCCTGCAGCCGCTGCACTTTGAATAGGGCTTAGCGGAGGAACATACCAGACCATAGGCAGTGTTCTATATTCAGGATGTAGTGGCAGAGCCACTTTCCAATCCATCACCATTTTATGCACAGGTGACGCTTTAGCTGACTCAAGCCATACATCAGTGATACCTTCTTTACGCGCAGCTTCTTGGACTTCTTCATCAAAAGGATCTAGAAAAATATCACATTGAGCTTGATACAAGTCTTTATCGTTAGCAACTGAGGCAGCCTCTTCGATACGGTCAGCGTCATACAACATAACGCCTAAATAGCGAATGCGACCCACGCAGGTTTCAGAGCAGACGGTAGGTTGTCCGGCTTCAATTCGAGGGTAACAAAAAATGCATTTTTCGGATTTTCCGGTTTTCCAGTTGTAGTAGATTTTTTTGTAAGGGCAGCCACTGACACACATTCTCCAGCCGCGGCATTTGTCTTGATCAATTAAGACAATGCCATCTTCTTCACGTTTGTAAATGGCACCACTAGGACAAGAAGCGACACAGGCAGGGTTAATGCAGTGTTCACAAAGACGAGGTAAATACATCATGAAGGTATTTTCAAACTCACCGTACATATCCGCTTGTATTTGATCGAAGTTAGTATCTTTGCGTCGCTTCGAAAATTCAGTACCGAGTATTTCTTCCCAGTTAGGTCCCCACTCAATTTTTTCCATGCGCTTACCGGTAATCAGTGAGCGTGGTCGGGCAACCGGCTGATGCTTGCTTTCGCCAGCGGTGTGCAGGTGCTGATAATCAAAATCGAAAGGTTCGTAGTAATCATCAATTTCAGGCAAGTCGGGATTGGCAAAAATATTAGCGAGAATACGTAACTTGCCCCCTTGTTTAGGCGTCAGTTTTCCATTCGTATTACGTTGCCAGCCACCATTCCACTTTTCTTGGTTTTCCCATTCTTTGGGATAACCAATACCGGGTTTAGTTTCTACATTATTAAACCATGCATACTCAACGCCTTCACGGGAGGTCCATACATTTTTACAGGTAACGGAGCAGGTGTGACAACCGATACACTTATCAAGGTTTAGCACCATGCCAATTTGCGCTCTTACTTTCATGCTGAGTTCTCCGCCTTGTTGGTCTTGGTCTTAGTTTGAAGTCCACTTTGATCGTGTATGTCAGTGTCTTTACTGTCTTCATCTAACCAGTCGACTTTGCTCATCTTGCGCACAATGACAAACTCGTCGCGGTTACAACCGACCGTACCGTAGTAGTTAAAGCCGTAGGATTGCTGAGCGTAGGCGCCAATCATGTGAGTTGGTTTCATTACTGCTCGGGTAACGGAGTTATGAATGCCGCCACGTGTTTTCGTCATTTGCGAACCAGGGACATTCACAATGCGTTCTTGCGCGTGGTACATCATGCTCATGCCTTCGGGTACGCGCTGCGAAACAACGGCTCTGGCAGCAATGGCACCATTGACGTTGAACACTTCGATCCAATCGTTATCGACAATCTCAGCACGTTTTGCATCCACTTCTGACATCCACACGATAGGGCCACCGCGCGATAAGGTTAGCATCAACAAGTTATCTGAATAGGTACTATGAATCCCCCATTTTTGGTGCGGCGTTAAAAAATTCAACGCGATTTCTATATTGCCATTAGGTTCTTTATTCATAATGGGCTTAACGGTTTTCAAATTAATCGGTGGTTTGTACAAACACATGGTTTCGCCAAAGTCACGCATCCACTCATGGTCTTGATAAAACTGTTGGCGACCCGTGATGGTTCTCCAAGGAATGGCTTCATGAACATTGGTATAACCGGCACTATAAGACACATGTTCATCTTCAAGCCCCGACCACGTTGGCGAACTAATAATTTTACGCGGCTGTGCTTGAACATCGCGGAAGCGAATCTTTTCATCCTCTTTGGGCTTCGCCAAATGGGTATGATCCAGTCCGGTAAACTCACCTAATGCTTCCCAAGCTTTAACGGCAACTTCTCCGTTGGTTTCTGGTGCAAGAGACAAGATGACTTCGCAAGCATCAATGGCCGATTCAATTTTAGGTCTGCCTTTATTGATGCCTTCGTCTAGGTGACGGTGATTAAGTTCACCTAAAAATGCCACTTCTTTGTCGGTGTTCCAGCTAATGCCTTTACCGCCATTACCGAGTTTCTCCAGTGCAGGGCCCAAAGAATTAAAGCGCGCATAGGTATTCGGGTAATCCCTTTCAACCACGACCATATTCGGTGCGGTTTCACCGGGAATTAAATCGCATTCGCCTTTCCACCAGGCTTTTACACCGAAGGGTTGTGCAATTTCAGCAGGGGTATCATGCAAGATAGGCACAGTCACCAAATCTTTTTCCACACCCAAATGCCCTTCGGACATAGTTGAGAAGGCTTTGGAAATACCTTTAAATATCTCCCAGTCGGAACGTGATTCCCATACCGGATCAATCGCTGCACTCAATGGATGAATGAATGGATGCATATCTGATGTGTTTAAATCATCTTTTTCATACCAGGTAGCAGTTGGCAATACGATGTCCGAATACAAACACGTTGTCGACATTCTAAAATCGAGTGTGACGAGTAAATCGACCTTGCCTTCGGCGGCCTCATCAACCCATTTAACATCTTCTGGTTTTTTACCACCCTCTTCGCCAAGATCCTTACCTAATAGACCATGTTTAGTGCCGAGTAAATGACGCAGCATATATTCATGGCCTTTACCGGAAGAACCCAATAAATTTGAACGCCAAATAAACATATTACGCGGAAAGTTTTTAGGGTTTTCGGGTTCCATGCAGGCAAAATCTAATTCGCCAGACTTCAACCTTTTAACGGCATAATCTTTCGGGGATTTTCCTGCTGCCTCGGCGTCTCTACATAATTGCAGAGGATTCATATTCAGCTGGGGAGCAGAAGGCAACCAACCCATACGTTCAGCGCGAGTATTAAAATCGATAATGGAGCCTGACCATTTGTCTTTATTGGCTGTTGGAGAAATGATTTCGGTCATCTCTAATTTTTCATAGCGCCATTGACTAGAATGGTTATAAAAGAACGACGTGCCATTCATGTGTCTTGGCGGACGCTGCCAATCAAGGCCAAAGGCCAAAGGTGTCCAGCCAGTTTGCGGGCGTAATTTTTCTTGCCCTACATAATGTGCCCAACCACCACCACTTTGTCCGACACAACCACACATCATCAACATGTTGATCAGTCCACGGTAGTTCATATCCATGTGATACCAGTGGTTCATGCCTGCGCCCACAATAATCATAGAGCGACCGCGTGTTTTATCGGCGTTCTGTGCAAATTCACGGGCAATATTAATTACATCAGCACGTGGCACACCGGTAATTTGTTCTTGCCAAGCAGGCGTGTAGGGGATGTCTTCGTCGTAACTGCTGGCGACGTTCGGATCATCATAGCCATTATCGACACCATAGTTCGCCAGTGTGAGATCGAATACCGTCGCCACATAGACTTCAGAACCATCGGCAAGGGTGACTTTTTTAGCCGGCACTTTCCGCGGCAAAATGTCATCATGTTCAGTATGCTGAAAATAACCGAACTCATGTTCTGCGCCGCCAAAATAAGGGAAGGCAACATCAACGAGTTCGTCATGATTGTCTTTAAGGCTGACTCTCAAATCAAGTTTGCCACCGGTGTTACCGTCGGTTTGAGTGATATTCCACTTGCCTTTTTCTCCCCAGCGATAGCCGACGGAGCCCGTAGGTGATACCAATTCACCATCTGTTTTATTGATACAAATGGTTTTCCATTCAGGGTTATTGTCTTGTCCTAAGTTGGCTTGTAAATCAGAGGCACGCAGGAATCGCCCTTGGTTCAGCGTGCCATCTTCTGCTGGATCCAGCATCACCAAAACAGGGAAGTCGGTATATTGCTGAACATACTCAGTAAAGTAAGCTGAAGGATTTTCGACATGAAACTCTTTTAAAATAACATGACCAAAGGCCATAGCAAGCGCGGCATCGGTGCCTTGTTTTGGCGCAAGCCATTGATCAGTCAGTTTGGCGACTTCAGAATAATCGGGTGTGATGCCGATGACTTTCGTGCCTTTGTAACGTACTTCCGTTAAGAAGTGGGCATCGGGTGTACGTGTTTGAGGAACATTAGAACCCCAGCAAATAATGTAGTTGGAGTTATACCAATCCGCTGATTCAGGGACATCCGTTTGTTCTCCCCACACTTGAGGTGATGCCGGTGGTAAATCACAGTACCAGTCATAAAAACTCAGGCAATTACCGCCAATCAGTGATAAGTAGCGAGCACCCGCTGCATACGACACCATCGACATCGCCGGGATAGGGGAGAAGCCAGTGATTCTATCGGGGCCATAAACTTTAGCCGTGTAAACATTGGCCGCAGCAATGATCTCATTGGCTTCTCGCCAATCCGCTCTAACAAAGCCGCCTAAGCCGCGTTGTTGTTTGTACTCTTTAGTCTTTTCTGGGTCTTCAACAATGGAACCCCATGCCTTTACAGGGTCTTGGTGTTGCTGTTTGGCTGCTCGCCATAGCTTGATAAGACGTTTACGAATTTTGGGGTATTTAAGGCGATTGGCACTGTAGATATACCAAGAGTAACTCGCACCACGAGGACAACCTCGAGGCTCATGGTTCGGTAGGTCAGGGCGAGTACGTGGGTAATCGGTTTGCTGTGTTTCCCAGGTCACTAGTCCATCTTTCACATAGATCTTCCAGCTACATGAACCAGTACAGTTAACCCCATGCGTGGAACGCACGATCTTATCGTGCTGCCAGCGACGACGATAACCCTCTTCCCAGTCTCTATTTTCATTGGTGGTGACACCATGGCCATCTGAAAACGATTCTTCATTGCGTTTAAAAAACTGCAATCTATCTAAAAAGTGACTCACATGAGGCTCCTTTATTGGGTGGTTGCAACGTATAAGAACGTTACACATTCAAACTTTGGTGTAATTAAAAACCATTAGATTTTTCGATACAAGAGGGTGTGAAAACGTGATTTTGTAGGAGGTACCACTAAAGTGGTAGTGAGTAAAAGGGCCTTTTCCTTTGCTTTAAAGGGGGATAGACTAATCAAACATTGAGCTGATGAATAAAAAACAGTTTACTGCTTTTTGTAGGTATCCCCACTGAGTTAAGAAACCCGTCTTGAAGACATAGAATAAGTTGCCAATATGATTAACAATATCTTTCATTCCACCGTATTTAAGATAGCCGCTTTGATGTGCTTGGTTAGCTCCCTCGCTGTTATCAGCATGTTTAGTTCGGTATTTATTAGTGATAGTGCTCAACGTGATGCTCAGGCAATTAATATAGCGGGGTCACTGCGTATGCAAAGTTATCGCTTAGCCAGCAAGGTTCAGGCGGCGAAGCTTGCGGATGTAGAAGACTTGAGTATAAAAACCCTGAGCATAAAAAAATTAACTGAGCAATTTGAAAAGGATTTAACCAGTGGCGTTTTAGTCAGCCAGAGAACTATTATTCAATCAGTTGAGCTAGACGAAAAACATAAGCAAATTCAGGCGAATTGGTTTACGACAATAAAGCCAATGTTTATGCAAGCGTTCTCAGTCAAGCAGCGGGATGTGATTAGCCTTAATGAGGTAACCCAGGTTTTTGTTGATGATATCGATAAGCTGGTCACCATGCACCAGCAGCACGCGGAAAAGAATGTCACTACTATCCGATTAATTCAAAGTATCGCCTTATTTGCGACCATAATTTCAATGGCTTTTGCAATGGTCATCGTCAATCGCCATATTAAACAGCCCTTATCAAACTTGATTGGAGTGGCTCGTCAAATTGGGAGCGGTGATTTTACGGTTCGTGCCGATGAAACCGGTAAAGGTGAGTTGGCATTGTTGGCACAGACCATTAATAATATGAGCCACTCTATTTATCGCTCTCAATCTCAGTTGGAAGAACATGTAAAACGCAAAACAAAAAAATTGGCTCGTAGTAATGACGCATTAAATTTACTATTTGACATAACGCGTAAACTCAACGGTGCTGATCCAAGTCGGGTTGAGTTCGCGCCTATTTTAAATCAGTTAGCGAACGTAACGGGTATTCGAGACCTTGATTTATGCCTGATGACCGCGGAAGGCAGCGGGCCTTACGAACATTTAATCAGCACTAAAAAAACCTTGCCAGATAAGTGTGTTCAGCATGATTGTAGCGACTGCAGTGAGCATGAGCAGATATTTCCACAAACTGCTAAAAAAATGTGCTACCAATTAAGCTATGGCGAAGAAAATTATGGCGTATTGTCAGTGCACCCGTCAGATAATACTCCGCTGGATGAATGGCAACATCAATTGTTTGAATCCGTCGTGGAACAACTGGCAACCGGTTTGAGTGTAAAACAACAGCAAGAACAAAGTCGTCGTATTGCTTTGATGAACGAGCGTACCGTGATCGCCAGAGAACTGCACGATTCTCTTGCTCAGGCATTGTCGTATTTAAAAATCCAGGTGACCCGTTTACAACGGCTTCAACAAAAAGAAAACGTACAAGACAAAATCGAAGAGGTTATAGATGAGTTGAAAAATGGCTTGAGTTCAGCGTATCGAGAATTAAGAGAGCTGCTGACAACCTTTAGATTAAAACTCGACAACCAAACGCTTAAAGAAGCCTTCGAGCAAACCATCGAGCAATTAAAGTCGCGCTCTGAAGATTTTGTATTTAGCTTAAATTACCAAGTAGGCTATGTCCCTTTTTCGCCACAGGAAGAAATACATATTTTACAAATTGCCAGAGAAGCCACTCAAAATGCTTTTTATCATTCAAAAGGTGACAAGATAGCCGTTGAAATGACTATCAATGCATTATCTCAAGTGACATTGTCAATTACCGATAATGGTGTTGGTATTACGGGTGACCCAAGTAAACTTAATCACTACGGTTTAGCGATCATGCAGGAGAGAAGCCGCAATTTAAATGGCCAGCTGAGCTTAGTTAATAATGAGCCGAGCGGCACTCAGGTACTTTTTAAGTTCACCCCAGCTTACGTTAAACCATCAGAAATAAAAATTAAAGCTGTGTGAATGGTTAGCAGAACGAAAAAAAGTGCGAACTATCCCTAAATAGGGGAGGGGTGAAGTTCATCGGTAGGAAAATACAGGGCAATTGCTCTGTACGAAAACGTACGCTACGACCATAAACAGAAATTATCGAACGTGGGTCAAACCTTACAGGAGAGTGCCTGTCATCGACATTCATTTCTTAAAAGAGAAAGGCAAAAGGCAAGACCTGCCCCTTTTATTGTTTCCTTATTGGGATGAAGCTATGGTATAAAAATAACAAAAATTAATGGCAATTACTTGACTTGGAACCACAGTCACTTGTTAAGCATTTTCCACATTCAACTTGCACAAGTGACTTAATATTTCTTTGTCTTTTGCGTCCCTACGAATTCCGTAGGCATCCAGAACAGCGTTATCTAAATCGCTTTGAAGTTTAACTAGCCAAGCAGGCTGACTATTATAAAGGTCTGTTAGAGTTCGCTTTCTAATAAGCTTTGCCGTTTCGTTATCTTTTGGAATTATTCTATCTGGAAGTCCAGGAACGATTTCTTTAACGTGATCCACGTATTCAAAGGGGTTTAGCCAGTTATCTCTAACATCGACAAGTCTCTTTGCCGCAGCCACAATTTCAAGATTACCTTTATCTGAATCATCTAGTTCACTTCGAAAACCCAGATTTGAAGGAAATGGAAATGTTTCAAAGCAAGATTGTGCATTATATGTAGGGCCATTACCTACACCATGCATTGATGACTTGGCCAAAGACCACAGCTCATGAATCTTACTTGATAGAACACCAAAAGATGCCCATGAATCAGAAGCAATTACTAATAGTCTGCTATCAAAAACAACATTAGTATTAACCCAAACAAAAAATCTATGTTTTGAAACTCGTACCGTAGCAATACAGTAAGACAGCTCCCTAATTGCTTCATTTAGCTCAGGTCGAGGCCGCCAATGCAACCACCATTTCTCAAGCTGTTTTTCCATATCTTTCGTGGATTTTGATTCAAGCTTATTCTTCTCGATCTTTTTAAGAAGCTCGTCATGTACATGTGTCTTTATATGTTCGAAGGGCTTTTCATATAAAGATGCATCAAACTCGCTAATTGATGAGTCAAAATATACAATCCACTTATCTGGGTTTCGTGCAGTAATTGCTTTACCATTGAGCCACGGCTTTACTACATCGCTATTAGGCTGAGAGTTTGGATTGGGAAGGTTTAACCAACTTCTAGCAAGCTCACCTTTCACATCAAAAGACCCACTTTTTTGTGTGCCAACAAATGCTCTATTTTTATTAGAATTTAGAGATTTCACTATGGTTAAATCTAGATCTTCATTGTCAGCCTGAGGAGTCAGGTCAGACAAAATCTTGTGTTCCGCAGCCCCATTTAGGAATACGGGCTGTATCTCGCTGTTCGAGCAAAAACAGATAAAAGAAACCCTAACGTCAGCCCCATCATTAACCCAGGGCTCATCTGACCATGCGTTATAGATCTTTCCGCTATCATTTATTCTATCTAATACAGTCCTGCTACCGCCATTTCTAATAGATTGAGTAGAAACAAGACCAACCCTTTTGGCAGCGCCATTGTCTATCTGGTTGCGCGCTTTTTCAAAAAAGTAAGTAACGAGGTCAGCAATCGCAGGCAATCTTTCCTTAAAAGCACCACGCAGTTTTTCTGTGTATTTATCGCCAAGCTCTGCCCTCATTTTCTTTCCACCTATAAACGGTGGATTTCCAATAATAACGTCGACAGAAGGCCATGAAGATTCGCTATACTCGTCTGTGATAAGCGAATCTCGGTGTTCAATTTGCTCCAATGGTTTTAATATGGGGTTGCTGCCGGGATGATACCCGTGCTTCAGCATCCATTGTATTTCACCTATCCATATAGTTACTCTTGCTAATTCAGCTGCATAGCCATTTAGCTCTATACCGTAAACATTTTGAGGCCCAACTGATGGAAATGTTCTTTCCAAATCCATAGCCTCGGCATCAAGTATTACTCTATGCTCAATATCTTTTAATGCATGAAGAGCTAAAAAAAGAAAATTTCCTGAGCCACAAGCTGGATCAAGTATCTTGAAATTTCTCAGTTTTTCTAAAAATCCAAAATAAAGTATATTTGCTTCTTTATAAGCAACCTTTGATCCCTTCCCACCCTTTTCATATTTCTTCATCAGGCTAGGAATTTGAGCCTTAATGTCTTCCCATTCTTTTATAAACGGGGAGTTAATCACAGGCTCTACAATCTTCATTATTGATTCTGGGTCTGTGTAATGTGCTCCTAGCTGGCTTCTTTTAGACGGGTCAAGCCCTCTCTCAAATAATGTACCAAAGATTGAGGGCTGAATATTACTCCAGTCGAGAAGAGCTGCATTATAAAGAACTTCAATATCGTCGCCATGAAGACTTAAAACTTCATCATCATTAAAGAGACCGCCATTAAACCATTCAATTTCCTCTACGCCAAAATCACCTCCATTTCTCATTGCACCAAATAACGCTTTTAATCGTGGCTCAAATTTATGAGGCGAATCAATACAGCCTTTTAATAGTTTTGTCACAAGCTTTTTTGGCAGTAACTCGACGTCTTCGGCATAAAAGCAAAATAGAATCTTATTTAAGAAGTGTGCAACAATCTGAGGAGGGTGACCTTTATCTCTTAATTTTTGAGCAATATGAGAAAAACTTGACGCTGCTTCAGTAGTAACATCTTGTGTCGTGATGCCAGGTTTAAATTTTTCTGGGTCGTTAAATGCCCATTTTAATTTTTTTAAATTTTCGGGGTTATCAATTTCCTCAATTGGAATCGTATGGATTTCATGAACAGTAGATGTGAAATTAGTATGAATAATAAATGTATTCATATCGCAGACTATTAATAAAGGAGGGTTTTCCAATGCTAAAGCATAACGTTGGATTTGCTCTAAGGCCTTATTAAGATCTTTATGCTTACCTTTATATTCAATAGCAAAATGATGGCGCATCCATACATCGGCCCACCCATCCCCACCGCCTGTTTTTTTTGCGCCTTTCTCAAATGCATACCATGAACCATGGGGATCTGCTTCAGCAGGTGTTTTTTCACCCAACAAATTGCATAGATCTAAAAAGTGCTCTTGTGCTGCTGACCTTTCTTTTAAGGTTGAAGCCATCCACTTTTTCTTAAATTCTAAAGGAGTCACTAATATTCCCTACTTTCGATTGACGGGTTCGTATGCTTAACAGTTAATTAGATGGAATCCATAATAAACCAACTTAGACGGATTCCGTATAAATCTTTTCTTCAATGTCCGCTTTGGGTCGACAGGAGCCATTATTTTTTAATAATAACAGGTGAGCACCTTTCCTCGCAAACATCATAGGCTTTCGGCCAAAAGCCGACATTATTTAAAAAAGAAAGGCAAAAGGCAAGACCTGCCCCCTATGGTTTTCCTTTTTAATCCCTGCAAGGTATCAGCATAGACGTTTAGCATTATTGTTCTACGTAGGCCGCAAAATACGGTTTTTTGAAATTATTGTTAGTGATTTACTGCCTCTTGTAAGAGCAACGTATAAATCCTTTTTTGAGAGAGAAGATGCATCTAGGACTATTGCATGATCATATTCTTGTCCCTTAACTAAAAGCGTTGTGCCTATAAGCTTTGGGTAGGAGATTGGCCTTCCAGTATGCCTAAATTGTTTTTGAAATAATGTTGCCGCTTCCCCTAGCGTAAGAGCAGGCTCTGCCTTATTTATAGTCAAAACTTTAAGCAGGCGATAAAATAAGTCCCGAGCATATAATGTTGTCTCAGGGGCATTTTTTACGCCTTGTATAAACACAGATAGATTTGAGGAGGAGGGCGTATTCAAAAACTCATTAGCGGCCTGAACAATTTCTGGGTTTTTAGTCTTGGCCTGAATATTGGCGTGCTCACCCCGTTTAGTGGCGGCGGACAATGCATCGCTTATGCCAGAGAAACATTTTTCTTTCATAAGCTCAATTATACAAAGGAGTTTGTCTTGGGCTGTAGCTTTACGATCATATGCCCTAACAAAAGCAAAAAGACGGCTCCCTTCAATTTCTTCTATGGATGAGAAAAAACCAGAGGTTAGTTTTGCCAACGCGTGACATTTATTTTTATATTGCCCATCACCTTTATGAATAGCGATAATGCGCCCATCTTTATTCTGAGTTCCCCATTTACAGACGTTTATTTGTTGTTTTTGCAGCTCAGCATCATTTGAAACCACTCGAAGTGTGACAGATGGAGGCAAGCCATTTTGTATATCAATATCATTGCCTACCTCAATATCTCCACGGAGCCCCCTTAACCATTGTCCTAGGGCTGGGTCACCATCATGTATCCACCTATGTGGGGTATCTAATTCACCTAAATGTTCAAAATGTGGAACAAGTTGAGTGTCCCAATCAACAGCATTTTGGCCACCAATACCGTCAAATATAGCCTGAAGAGGATCGCCTAATATCCGAAGCGGCAAAGTTTCAGAAAATGCTAAAAGCATATTGTGATGACTTTGCATACAGTCCTGATACTCGTCGACATAAATGCCTTCGTAAGATGCACAAAGCACTCTTTTAATAAACTCATTCCCGACCAAGGCTGTACATTTGAGGCACAACTCCTCCCACTCTTCACCTGAGCTAGGAACCTCAATATTCCAATTTGCGGTTTGGGGGTATGATAAACAAAGTTTTAAAGCGTAACTTGCAATTGTATCTACATGGTATTTAGCGGAGAGGACGTCTAGTTTTTGTAGCTTCTTTTTTAGAGCATCAACACCAGCATGTGTATGCGTTAAAATGAGCTGCCTTCCTTCGGAAATTTTAACAGCATCAGCTATTAAATGGGTTTTACCAAAACCTGCTGGCGCTATCACATAACCTTTTCCGCTATGGTTGGCCAATATTTCTGAAAGACTAGGCATCCGTCACCCACGCTTTTATACTTTCAATATGCGCTCCTATTGGTGTTGAGCCATCATTAAGACTACCTTTGATATCAGAAACCCACTCTTCCGCTCGATCTTGCCTCTTAAACCATGATTTTCTTTTTGCAGCAGAACCTATAGCAGTACGTAACGCTTCAGAATCTGTCCATTCTGCCACATCATCTGCTGCACTAGGAAAATCATTGCGCACCTGCGCTATAACGCTTTGATCTGAATAAATTGAATATGCGTAACGAACGCTTGATAGAACGGTTTCCCAAGAAAGGTTATTGAAGAAATACTCCTCTATTGAAAGATCTCCTTCCCATCTAGTAACTTGGGCACCTAAGTTAACAAGGTCAGTTTCGTCACTCGCTGAAAAACTACTGTCATCAGAATCTCCAATAACGAGTACTTCATAGCCAAGGCTTATAATTGCTTCTGCCGTATTTCTGATTTGGCTTCCGCCACCAGCGTCAAACATTGCAACGCCATGAAATGAGAACGGGTCATTTCCTTGTACAGTCCAATGGTTATCTAGCCCTCTACAGAGGCCAACCTCAGTGGCTCCTTCACAAACAATAACTTTTTTAGCCAGAAATGCTCCTGCATCTTTTCGAATTTTACCTTGAATATTATCCTTGATGCCAGCAATGGCCGCGCCTTTCACTGTGACTTGACCGCTTTGTATCTGCACAACAGAAAGTTGCTCAACGGTCAGCTCTCTTAAAACAACAGGTGAATGTGTTGTAATAAAATATTGTCCTCCATCATCTTCATTGAGTTTTTTTAGTAGTCGAGAAATCCTATGCGGCTCTAAACCAATCTCGATTTCATCAATAAGCGTTATGTGTGGCTCACTTAAACCTTCTTGTTGAATTCCAAAAGTTAGCATCCTGCGAGACCCAAGTCCCAAACGACGAAGGGGGATATTTTGATCATGCAACGACAACCCACCCGCCCTAATATTTATAGCCCCAGTATCAAGCTGTGCTTTATATGCTCCGTCCCCTGAGACAGGAACGCCAAATTTCTTAGCTATTCCCTCTGCCACATTAGCGGCAGAGTCAAAACTGGCTAACTTTTCATGCCTATCAGCATTCAGAGCTTCTTTAGCTGCACGAGAGGCCTCTGAAAGTAACCCTAAAATATTCTCAGATTCTGTGATGCGGCTAAGAGCAGAGTTTTTATTCCAAGTTAGATGGCTATCTGCATAAGCCCCTATATAAGTAGCACAAGCTTTAGCCCTGTCAGAAACCCTGAAAGGTTTTCCCTCTTCAAAACGCTCACATATTACAGTCCATTTTGGCTCTAGATCTTGATCCACAATAAGTCGTACTGTGATCACCTCTTCTAGCCCATCTTCTGGCTCATCAACAGCACATTTTTTAGAGCTGTCCCAGCCCCTTAAATACAATCCGTATTTATTGTCGCTTAACAGGTCTTCGGGTAACTCACCCAAAGTAATAGTTATCTCAACATCTGAACTCGTGTCTGTTTGAAAAAAATCAAACTCATTAAAAGAAGGGTTCCAAGCTGGAAATAAAGCGTACCTAATTGCATCTAATATTGTTGATTTAGTGCTATCTCCACGGCCTATGAGGCAAACAATACCGCCTTCAGGAACCGTCCAGCTCAATGTCTGTATGCCCCTGAAGTGTTTAATATCGATGTGCCGAATTTTCATAGACTGTCCTTACTTAAAATTATTTATTGGCGAGTTTATAAAGTTTTGAGAGTCCGCTTTGGGTCGAAAGCCGTAAGCCATACTTATCACTCACTTTAACGGAGAGTTATATTATGAATATTTCAAGCTAATCTACCCATCACACTGAAGCGTAGAACAAAGGTAAATTAATCAGCCAAAAAACATCGTGATTTAGCATTATTCAATTTAGCCATCGACAGCAAATTACGAAGCTGTGATGTAGTTAACGATATTTCAGTGGCTGACCAAATACTCAAGAGAGCAATGCTCATCCAACAGAAAACAGCAACCCCAGTTCAATTTGAAATGACCAAAAAAACACGAAAGGCAATTAAAAATTGGATAGATCATAAGCAGTTACAGAGCCAAGATTATCTTTTCCCTGGTCGCTCAAAACCTAGTCGCTCAAAACCTAGGTCGCATCTCTCGACGCGGCAGTATGCCAGAATCATAAAATCATGGGTGAACGAAATTGGTTTATCTTCCCATGAATATGGAACACATTCAATGCGGCGAGCCAAGGCTACTCTCATTTATAAAAGAACAAAGAATTTACGCGCCATCCAGCTACTTTTAGGCCACACTAAACTTGAGAGCACAGTAAAATATCTTGGTATTGAGGTAGAAGATGGACTGGAAATGTCTGAGAAAATCGATATTTAACACGTATGAATAACTTACCAATGTTCTGGCTTTGTAATTGCGCGCTTTCGGGTAATCACTTTATTAGGGAGCTGGGCATCTATCAGCTCCTGCTCTTTGATACTATGGCGTGTCCAATCTGCGATTACTTTTAAATCTGCACTGGGTTGTCTTTTTTCTCCTCGGATGGGGGCGACAACACCAATTTTGATATTTTTCCATCGCGATTTCACAGCATGTAAGGCTGGAGCTAAATCGCTATCATTGCGTATTCCGGGCCATGCTGAACACCGATTCCGATTGAAGATGAACACCTATTACGATTCATGATGAACACCTATTCCGGCGGAAGGTGAACACTTTTGTTCATTTTCCGGAATCGGTGTTCATCA
>JBLHJR010000052.1:0-22669 GCA_047619205.1 Candidatus Endobugula sp.
GCAGAAGGTGCCACGGCTTATTTAGGTCGTTATCACACTCAAGTGACCGTATTACAAGAAGGTAATGATCGCCCATTGTTACACTATCTTCGCGCGGGTGTTAATGCTTTCTCAACTCTAGGTATCTACGTCTCTAGTTTGATGAAGGATAAAACCTTCGATTTTACCACCACGACTAATGGTAGCGAGCGAGCGATGGTACCGATCGGTGCTTATGAAAATATTATGCCCTTAGATATTCTGCCAACTCAGTTATTACGTTCTTTGATTGTAGGTGATACTGAAATGGCGCAAAAACTAGGTTGTCTGGAATTAGATGAAGAGGATGTAGCGTTGTGTACTTATGTGTGCCCAGGTAAATACGAATATGGACCCATCTTGCGTGATAACTTAACCCGTATCGAAAAGGAGGGCTAGTCGATGAGTTTACGTTCAATTTTAGACAGTATGGAGCCTCATTTCCATAAAGGCGGTAAATATGCAAGCTGGTATGCTTTATATGAAGCGGCAGATACGTTTTTTTATCGCCCGAATGATGTGACTAAAACCACGTCTCATGTGCGCGATGGTATCGATCTTAAGCGTATGATGATTACCGTGTGGATGTGTACTTTTCCCGCTATGTTTTACGGTATGTATAACGTAGGTTTTCAAGCTAACACGATTATGGCTGATTTAGGCTTAGCGGCGATTGAAGGCTGGCGTGGCGGTATCATCGAGATGTTGGCGGCGTATGACCCTAGTAGTATTTGGGATAATATGATTCACGGTGCAGCTTACTTCTTACCCATTTATGCCACGGTATTTTTTGTCGGTATTTCATGGGAAATCTTATTTGCCATGAAACGTGGCCATGAAGTCAACGAAGGGTTTTTCGTTACTTCAATTTTATTCGCACTAATTTGCCCACCGGATTTACCCTTATGGCAAGCCGCATTAGGCATAAGCTTCGGCGTCGTGATTGGTAAAGAGGTCTTTGGTGGTACCGGTAAAAACTTCCTTAACCCCGCATTAACGGGTCGAGCCTTTCTTTATTTTGCTTATCCTGCCTTTATGTCGGGTGATTCTGTTTGGACGGCTGTTGATGGTTATACAGGAGCGACAGCACTATCACAAGCAGCTTCAGGTGGCGTCGATGCATTGAATTCACAGATTGTTCTAATGAATGCCTTCGTTGGGAATTTACAGGGGTCTATTGGTGAAGTCTCTACCTTAATGATATTCATCGGCGGCTTTTTCTTATTGCTTACGCGTATAGCCTCATGGCGCATTATGGCCGGCGTTATGCTAGGTATGATAGCAACTTCAAGCCTGTTTAATTTGGTGGGTTCAGAGACTAATGAGATGTTTAACGTGCCTTGGTATTGGCACATGATGATTGGTGGCTTCGCCTTTGGTATGGTATTTATGGCGACCGACCCGGTGTCATCATCCATGACCAATGTTGGTAAATGGTGGTTTGGTGGTTTGGTTGGCTTAATGACCGTACTTATCCGTGTGGTTAACCCCGCATTCCCCGAGGGTATTATGCTGGCCATCTTGTTTGCAAATTTATTCGCGCCGCTGATTGACCACTTTGTTGTGCAAGCCAATATCAAAAGGAGATTAGCTCGTGTCTAATAAAGACTCTACTCAACGTACTCTACTGGTTGCCTTTTTACTCTGTCTCGTTTGTTCTGTTATTGTTTCAACAGCGGCGGTCATGCTAAAACCCCTTCAAGTAGCGAATAAGCAAAAAGATTTTAAAATTAACATTTTGAAAGCCGGTGGTCTCTACGATCAAGGTATAGCGGATGGCAAAAGCATCAGCGAAATGTTTGAGAAAATCACCACTAAGTTAGTCGATATTGACACCGGTAAATATACCGATGAAGTAGATATGGTTAGTTATGATCAGCGTAAGGCAGCTAAAGAGCCGTCGCTATCAGATGCACTTGCCAGCAAAGATGATTTAGCAAAAATCTCACGACGTGAAAAAATTGCCAAAGTCTATCTGGTAAGAAACAACAGTGGATTGCAAAAAGTCATACTACCCGTCAAAGGTTATGGCTTGTGGTCAACTCTGTATGGTTTTCTTTCATTAGAAGGTGACTTAAATACTGTGTCGGGCTTAGCTTTTTATGAGCACGGTGAAACCCCAGGCTTAGGTGGTGAAGTCGATAACCCTAAATGGAAAAGCTTGTGGGAAGGAAAGTTACTCTACGATGAAAATGGCGACGTTAAACTAACGGTTATTAAAGGCCATGTCGGTGGCAATACTACTGACCCAGAATATAAAGTTGATGGTTTATCCGGTGCTACATTGACATCTAAAGGTGTAGATAACTTAGTTAAATTTTGGATGGGTTCAATGGGCTACGCCAAATATTTAACTAACCTAAAACAAGGGGAGGCTTAAGCCATGAAAATTAAAGATTTATTGTATAAGCCATTATTTGAAAACAATCCTATCGCGTTACAAATTTTAGGTATCTGTTCGGCTCTTGCGGTGACCAGTAGTTTAAAAGTGACTATGGTGATGTGTATTGCAGTAACGATTGTAACGGGTTTTTCTAACTTTTTCGTTTCTCTTGTGCGTAACCATGCGCCGAGTAGTATTCGTATTATTGTTCAAATGATTATTATTGCCTCGTTGGTCATACTCGTTGATCAAGTGCTCAAGGCCGTTGCTTACGATATTAGTAAACAACTATCGGTATTTGTGGGTTTGATTATTACTAACTGTATCGTCATGGGGCGTGCAGAAGCGTTTGCGATGAAGAACCCTCCGATCCCTAGTTTCTTAGATGGTATTGGTAACGGTTTAGGCTATAGCGCCATTTTGCTTGGCTTAGCGTTTATTCGTGAGCTATTGGGTTCGGGTAAATTATTCGGCATCGAAGTGTTACCTCTCGCCACCGATGGCGGTTGGTATATTTCTAATGGTCTACTATTACTACCGCCTAGTGCATTCTTCTTAATCGGTTTATTTATTTGGGTTATTCGCATAGTGAAAGTTGACCAAGTGGAACAAGACGAGTTTACAATTTCACCCAATACTCAAGGCAAGGGAGCTCACTAATGGAAGAATTACTGAGTTTATTTGTCCGCTCTGTTTTTATAGAGAACATGGCCCTAGCATTCTTTCTCGGCATGTGTACGTTTATCGCGGTGTCTAAAAAAGTAGAAGCCGCTTTAGGTTTAGGTATTGCTGTGATAGTAGTACTGACAATTACTACGCCGGTCAATAATCTGCTTTATACCTATTTGTTGGCGGATGGTGCGCTTGCATGGGCAGGTTTACCGGAGGTTGATTTAAGCTTCTTAGGCTTGATTACTTATATTGGTGTTATCGCCGCACTAATTCAAATCATGGAAATGGTATTGGATAAATATGTACCTTCACTGTACAACGCCTTGGGTGTTTTCTTGCCATTGATTACAGTGAACTGTGCCATTCTGGGAGCTTCATTATTCATGGTAGAGCGTAACTACAACTTTTCTGAAAGCGTTGTGTTTGGTGCTGGCGCTGGTACAGGCTGGGCACTAGCGATTGTGGCATTGGCAGGTATTCGTGAAAAAATGAAATACAGTGATGTGCCAGATGGCTTAAAAGGTTTAGGGATTACCTTTATCACGGTAGGTTTAATGTCACTTGGTTTTATGTCCTTTGGCGGCATCGATCTGTAATTGCGAGGGTAAAGTACAATGATAGATATTGAGATTATTCTAGGCGTTGCCATGTTTACACTACTAGTGTTGGCGTTGGTAATGATTATTTTATCTGCGCGAGCTAAATTAGTGAGCACGGGTGATGTGACTATTACGGTCAATCATGAGAAAAAGATCACCGTTCCAGCGGGTGGTAAGTTACTACAAACCCTAGCAGAATCAGGTTTGTTTTTACCTTCTGCTTGTGGTGGTGGTGGTACTTGCGCGCAGTGTAAGTGTATTGTGGAGTCTGGTGGCGGCGGTATCTTGCCTACCGAAGAGTCACACTTTAACAAGCGTGAAGCTAATGAAGGCTGGCGCTTGTCTTGTCAGGTACCGGTTAAACAGGACATGAATGTAGAAGTAGAAGATGATGTCTTTGGTGTAAAACAATGGGAATGCGAAGTTGTTTCTAACCCTAATATGGCCACCTTTATTAAAGAGCTAACCCTAAAATTACCAGAAGGCGAGAGTGTAGACTTTCGCGCAGGTGGTTATGTTCAATTAGAAATTCCGCCCCATCACGTTTACTTTAAAGATTTTGATATCGAGCAAGAATACCGTGGTGACTGGGAGCGTTTTGGTTTTTTCAAATTAGAGTCCAAGGTCGATGAGCCAGTGATTCGAGCATACTCTATGGCAAATTATCCAGAAGAGCGTGGCTTAGTGAAGTTCAATATTCGTATTGCTACTCCACCTCCAGGTGCTCAAGGCATTCCACCCGGTCAAATGTCTTCTTATGTCTTCAACATGAAACCAGGTGACAAAATCGCTGTATACGGCCCCTTTGGTGAATTTTTTGCGAAAGATTCCGATGCGGAAATGGTCTTTATTGGTGGCGGAGCAGGCATGGCCCCCATGCGCTCTCATCTCTTCGACCAGCTTAAGCGTTTACATAGTAAACGTAAGATCAGCTTTTGGTATGGTGCACGCTCCCTTCGTGAAATGTTCTATGAAGATGAATACGACATGTTAGCGGGTGAGAACGAAAACTTTAACTGGCACGTAGCATTGTCTGATCCACAACCAGAAGATAAATGGGGTGGGCTAACCGGCTTTATTCACAATGTGCTATTTGAAGAATACCTAAAAGATCATCCAGCCCCTGAAGATTGTGAGTTTTATATGTGCGGACCACCAATGATGAACCAAGCAGTCATCAAAATGCTAAAAGATCTTGGTGTTGAAGATGAAAATATCATGCTTGATGATTTTGGTGGTTAATGGATACCAAGCTACAAGCTACAGGCTACAGGCGGCAAGCAAGCAAAAAAACGAGGCGCGTATTACGTGCCTCGTTTTTGTTTGTGCTCCTTGTCTTTACACTGTTGAACGTAAGTAGTTGCAGTGACAGCGGCTTTCTTAACAAACCCTCGCTTAACAGTATCATGCTGAGCGGTACAACGATGGGCACCACTTACCACATTACTATTGTTCAGCCAAAGGCTAATGCGCTAAACGCTAAGGAGAGTGATGCGCTACAAGAGTTAATTGATCGGCAATTGGTGAATATTAATCAATTAATGTCTACCTATATTGTAGATTCTGAGTTGTCGCGTTTTAATCAATCACCCGTTGGCGAGTGGTTCCCCTTGTCGGCAGAAACCTTTGCCGTAATCGAATACAGCTTGTCCTTATCCGCGCAATCAAAAGGTAAGTTTGATGTGACGGTTTCGCCATTGATAGATTTGTGGGGTTTTGGCGCAGAGGGCTTAAGGGAATTTCCCAGTGATGAGGCGATTTCTGCGGCTAAAGCACAAGTAGGCTGGCAGTCCATTAGTTTAGATAAGCCCCAGCTACAGATTAAAAAAACCAAAGCCTTACGCACTGATTTGTCTGCAGTAGCCAAAGGTTATGGCGTCGATGTGATCGTACAATTACTCGAGCAACAGAAGCTTCAGAACTATTTGGTAGAAATTGGAGGAGAGATACGCGTAAAGGGTAAAAATAAAGATAATGTATTTTGGAAGGTGGGGATAGAAACCCCTTCGTTGTTACAAGCCGGCGCACAACAAATTATTTCGCTCAACAATAAGGCGGTGGCGACCTCGGGGGACTACCGTAATTTTTTCGAGCACAAGGGAGTTCGTTATTCTCATACCATAGACCCTGATAGTGGTAAGCCGGTGATACACAACATTGCTTCTTTGACGGTGATTAGTGATACCGCTATGGAAGCCGATGCACTAGCGACGGCTTTTATGGCGATGGGAGAAGCTAAGGCATTGGCGATGGCAACCGTGTATAATATTCCTATTTATATTTTATTATACGAGAATGATCAATTTACATCTTCACACTCGTCTAGTTTTGAACCTTATTTACATTGAGTATCTATACACTACATATTATTAATACAGTCAAAAAAGGTTAGCCGCATGATTACTTTTTTCCTTGGTTTTATATTGCTCGCACTGGTTATTACGGGAATGGCTGTTGGCGTTTTAATGGGGCGTAGACCGATCACTGGCTCTTGTGGCGGCATTGGTGCGGCTCTTGGTGTGAAAAATTACAACTGCGATATTTGCGGCGATGACCCTAACAAATGTGATGAAAAAAAGGGTGTTAATATTGGTGACGCTGATGGTGCTAAAAGAAATACCTTAAGTTACGATGCAATGGATGATTCTAAAAATAGCAGTTAAGTCACGAAAGTCTGCACACAAATATTAGGCACATCAATAGTAGGCGCTTGAAGCGAATTTTTGATGTGTAAACTGCGGTTCTAGAATAAGCATGCATCTTCTGATTAATACAATTGATAAAAGGTTATTATGGCTAAGTTTGATTATGATTTATTAGTTATTGGTACGGGCCCTGCAGGCGAAGGTGCCGCAATGGCGGCCATAAAAAATGGCCTTAGAGTGGCGGCAGTAGAAAGTTGCTTTGAAGTAGGGGGGAACTGTTTACATAAAGGTACGATCCCATCTAAATCATTGCGACATGTTATCCAGCAAATTATTCGCTACCGAAAAAGTGATATCTTTAATAAACTAGCCGATACGCGTTCCATTTCCTTTCCTGACGTGCTGAAAGAATCGCAGCGTGTGATCCCCAAACAAGTGGGCGTACATAATAATTTTTATATTAAAAATCGCGTTAAGCTTTATATGGGAAGTGCAAAATTTCTCAGTAAAAATAAAATTGAAATAACCGAATCAGATAATACAAAAGAAACCTTCACGGCAAAAGATTTCGTCATTGCTACTGGTTCGCGTCCGTATAATCCTGCGGAGATTGATTTTACTCATCCGCGTGTTTACGATAGTGATTCAATCCTAGAGATGAAGCATACTCCGCGTAATATTATTATTTATGGTGCTGGTGTTATTGGTTGTGAGTACGCGTCTATTTTTGCAGGTTTAGGTATTAAAGTGGATCTGGTTAACACTCGCGATCGCTTGCTATCCTTTTTGGATGATGAAATATCGGGAGCATTAAATTATCACCTGCGAGATGTGAGTGTGATGATTCGTCATCAGGAAGAATTTGCTTCTCTGGATGCTAATGAAAAATCAGTAACCGTGCATCTTGAATCTGGCAAGCGTCTACATGCGGACGCATTGCTTTGGTGTAATGGTCGAACCGGTAATACCGACAGTCTAAATCTTGCAGCAGCAGGATTGGCCGCTGATAGTCGAGGACAGCTTAAGGTAGATGCTGGCTATAAAACAGAAGTCGATAATATTTATGCGGCGGGGGACGTCATTGGTTGGCCGAGTCTCGCTAGCGCATCTTACGATCAAGGGCGTTCGGCGGCAGGTTCATTAATGGGTTGTGAGGTTCGTTTTGTTGACGATGTGCCGACCGGTATTTATACCTTGCCAGAAATCAGTTCGTTGGGTAAGAATGAGCGTGAACTGACGGATGAAAAAGTACCTTATGAAGTTGGGCGAGCGTTTTTCAAAAGTATCGCGCGAGCGCAAATTAGTGGTGAAGAAGTCGGTATGCTGAAAATATTATTTCATATCGATACTTTTGAAATATTAGGCATCCATTGTTTCGGCGCTGAAGCCTCAGAAATTATTCATATTGGCCAAGCGGTTATGAAGCAGCCAGGAAAGCAAAACAATATAAAGTATTTCTTAAATACTACCTTCAACTATCCCACTATGGCTGAAGCTTACCGTATTGCTGCATTAGCTGGTTTAAATCGTATCCAACGCTTTACCTATTAAATCCTTTGGATCGTAATTATGACCTCATGTCCATAAGAGCGTACATGAGGTCTTGGACAGGATCCTAGTAGCGCTCGAACCCATTATTTAACAAACAAACAAACAAACAAACAAACAACAAGCTAGCTGAGCAGATACCGTCCAAAACAACGGTGTAGGTAAAGCTTTAATTATCATCCTGCCATAAGATAAGCGAATGAATGGGCTAGGAGGCTACCGGCCTTAGGCGTTGCACGCGAAATCTTGTCCGAAATTATGAGTCACCTTTCTATCCTAAGCTCTATAGGTTAGTTGAACATGTTGGAAATAGGCTAAACACCGCAAAATATGACGTATCCCACTGCAATAGAAACGTTAGTAGTAAATTAAAAAGTATTACTCTTATCAGTTTAGCTGAGATCACTATCACCATAGGGAAAAGCCGCCTAAAATGGCCTAAATAACAGTTTTAGAATAAAATGTGCGCTACTTAAAGCAATGATTATTGTTTGAGTGGTATATTAGTGCATCGATTGGCATTTTTTGATAAAAACACCGTATTCTCCGCAACGAAGGACTCTATTTTGAGCAACAAACAAGCAATCAACTTAACTTCTCTCAGTCTAATACAAGACGAGCTGATGACGACCATTGACGATGCCTCAACTCACCTGGAAACATTTATCAGTGAGCGGGATAATCTCAAGGTTTTAGAGGATTGCGTTACGTCTTTACAGCAAATTCGCGGTAGCCTTGATCTTATTCAATTGTACGGCGCTTGCGAGTTAGCGGGGGAGATTTTACTAACGGCTACACAGATAGATACCACCAACCCGGATAAGCTGGATGATAAATTATCGGCATTAACAAAAGGTTTTTTCGTGTTGAGCTGCTATTTTGAGTACACCCAGCAGCATGAAGTAGGCATGCCCGTGCTCTTAGTCCCTTACATTAATGATATACGCCTAGTTAATCGTGCTGCAGTCATGCCTGAATCTTACTTTGAGCCTTCAGTTAGTCACTATCGTTGCCCTCAAACATTCCCCGAATCGGTATTACCAGAAGATGCTCAACTACAGGCTATGGTACGCCGTTTTCGCCATATGTACCAAATCGGGCTACTGGGTGTCATTAAAGAAATTCGTGTGGAACAATCGTTAAAACTGATGGCCAGAGCCGTTGGGAAAGTCTATAAATTAGCCCAAGGCACGCCGACGGAAACACTTTGGTGGTTAGCAAGTCATGCATTAAATGCATTTATAGAAGGTAATATTCGACTAACGGTGACACGGAAACGCTTATTTTCACAGTTGGACAAGCGGCTAAAGCAAATTGAGAAGCAAGGTGCCTCGGCTTTTGAACAGAAAATATCCGATGAATTGATTAAAGAGTTTGCCTACTATATTGCGATAGCGGATATAGATAAAGTTGAGTTTCAGAAAATTAAACAGTTATACGGGTTTGAAAACATTGGCTATAACGAAAGTATTTTACAGCAAGAAACTATGTCTCTGACAGGGCCTAACGCTAATACGGTTCAATCAGTCGCTGAGGTTTTACGCTTAGAATTAAATATCGTCAAAGCAAGCATCGAAAACGCTCAAAGTGCCGATTATGTAGCAGAGCATGGTTACCAAGACACCATATCTAGAGTACAAAAGGTCAAGGATATCTTAAGTGTGGTTGGATTAACTTCTGCTGCTGATGTCATCACTCAGCCATTAGTGAGCCTAGTAACAATAGAAGAAAATAAGCAGGTATTAAAAGAAGAAGAAAGTATAGAAATAGTGAATGCATTGTTATATGTAGAAAGCGTTATTAACAGTTTAGTCAAACGTAACTTTTCTGGTGAAAAACTAGCTGAGTTAAATAAGCTAACTCAAAATGAAATGATCTCAAGTCACCATCTGCATGATGCTCAATTGGTTGTTATAAGTGAGGCCGAACAAGGGCTGGTCGTTATCAAACAATTATTAACTGCCTTTGCCGATTCAGATTACGATAATGCACACCTCACTACTCTATCTCCTCGTCTTGATGAAGTAAGAGGGGCAATGACGGTGCTTAACTTACCTCGCGCTGCGGCAATCATTTACAGCTGTAGCGACTTTCTCGAAAAGACCTTAATGGCGTCGGAAGCCAACGCCGCTCTTGAGCATATGATGGAAACATTTGCTGACGCCCTAATTTGCTTAGAGTATTATCTAGATTGCATGAAAGTCGATAAGAATGTCTCGCCTGACACCTTAACAGTAGCGGAAGAAAGTCTTGCTGCGCTTGGCTACTGTGTACGCACATAAATTAGCCATAGTTATTTTACTCATCTCATGATGTATATCATATTTTCGTTTGTCATTATTTTGCTTGCCTTATTTGTGGGCTTTTTAGCTTATACACTATTGTTGAAATCTCGATGGTTCTTGGGATGGTTGCGCGGGATGTCTGGATTGTTGCTAATAGTAGCAGTGATTTTTTTAGGCCTTATGGCTTTTGATGTGTCAAGTTATAAGCAATTAACAGCGGAGCAGGCTATTGCTACTATCCGCTTTGAAGAAGTGAGTGCACAGCGTTATATTGCGACATTTACCACAGCAAAAAATAACAGTAAACGCTACGAATTATATGGTGACCAATGGCAACTAGATAGTCGGGTGATTAAATGGAGTGCTTTCGCTACCAGTCTTGGTATTAACACTGGATATCGATTGGATCGCTTAGCAGGACGTTACTTATCGCTAGGTGACGAGCGTAATAAGCCTAGAAAAGTCCATGCCCTAAATGAAACCCTCGCGGGTGTAGATACTTGGTTATGGCTTAATCAGGTAGACGATACAATTACGTTTGTAGATGCACGTTACGGTAGTGGCGTTTTTCTTCCAATGAGCCACAATAGTTTGTACCAAATAGCACTAACAAACAGCGGCCTAGTTGCCCGTCCAGTCAACCAATCAGCCAAAGATGCCGTTGCACTTTGGCAATAAATCTTATTTTGACAATATATACTTTACACCTTTAAGGAGTTCTCTTGGAATTTTTATACGAATACGGTCTTTTTTTGGTAAAAACAATCACCTTTGTGGTTGCCATAGGCATTATCTTAGCGCTTATTCTCAGTGCGGGACAAAAAAACAAATCATCGGCAGAAGGCACTATCGAAGTCAGTAAATTAAACGAACGCTACAATGAAGTGAAAGATAGCCTAAAGTCTATCGTTTACGATGCTGACAAGTTAAAAATTGAGGCTAAAGAAGAAAAACAAAAACAAAAGCTGGCAAAGAAAGAAAAGAAAAAATCAGTTGCCTCAAAGCAAACTACTGCTTATAAAAAGCGGCTTTACGTCCTAGATTTTGACGGCGATATCAAAGCATCCGCAGTGGAGAGCTTTAGAGAAGAGATTACGGCAATATTAAGCCTAGCCTCACCTCAAGATGAAGTGATGGTAAGATTAGAGAGTGCCGGCGGTATGGTGCATAGCTATGGTTTAGCATCCAGCCAATTAGCGCGAATCAAGGATAAAGGTATTCCCCTAACCGTATGTGTTGACAAGGTGGCTGCTAGTGGTGGCTATATGATGGCCTGTGTGGCGCAAAAGATATGTGCGGCACCTTTTGCCATTGTTGGCTCAATTGGCGTCGTAGCGCAGCTACCTAACTTCCATCGTTTGTTAAAAAAGAATGATGTTGATTTCGAGATGCTCACGGCAGGGGAATATAAGCGGACCTTGACGATGTTTGGCGAAAATACAGATAAGGGTAGGCAGAAGTTTGTTGCAGAGCTAGAGACCACTCATGAGCTATTTAAGAGCTTTGTGAGTCATCAGCGCCCCGTCGTTGATATTGATAAAGTGGCAACCGGCGAAATTTGGTTTGGTTCGCAAGCAAAAGAGCAGAACTTAATTGACGAGTTGATCACCAGTGATGATTACATTATGCAGCAGCTAGAACTGGCAGATATTTATAAGATTGAATACAGCATTAAAAAGACCTTGGCTGCGCGGGTGGGCCTAAATATACAATTGGGTGTTGAAAATGCCGTGGGTAATCTATTCAGTAAGCTGAATGCTAGCCGTTTTATGCAGTAAGCCTTTCTTTATAGTATAAGCTAACAGGCCATTTAGTTACCAATCTACCCACTTACGATAGTGAACGACAATCAATATTCTATCGCAAATGAAGGAATGCTAAACAGCCCGTTAACACCCACTAACAAATGTTATGCACATGTCTAAGAAAACCGTCATAAAATAGTTAGAAAAACGCCACCTTTTCATTCTCCCCATGTTGACATTGCTAAGCATTTGATTTAAAACAATAAAGTCATTATGGTTGTTTTTTGTACGATCCGGTTTAGCCCCTTTATTTATAGTGTTTCGACCGACTCAACAAACTTTACTCACAAAGTTATCCACAGCTCTTGTGGAAAGAATATTTACTCTATGAATTCCGCTAATTCAACAGTAATGGCTTCAAAAGCCGCCTTCAATACTGTGCACAGATTGATGCTAAATGATGAATTACCGAGCCCCCAAAAAGCCTTTAAATAAGATGGCTCAATGTAAGTAGGGTAGTGTCTAGGGGGTAAGTTGAAGACAAAAAAAACCAGGTGTCTGGGGGAGATCACCTGGACAAGACCATGAGGAATAAACGTTGAACAGCTAATTTTAGGGTAAGCTGACTATACTTTAAGTATGGTAGAGTTTAGAGAATATGCCACTATTGGCCTATATCATTTTAAACTCTTTTGTAATTAAAATCTGAGCTAGTTAAACTTATTAGTTATTTATCATTCTTTAGATGAGCGGGATCTGGGCTCATCATCTGAATGGTGGAAGAAATAGCATTATCGAGTATTTCTAAGGTCGTTATACGCATAATATAGCGGTCTAAGTGCTTTCTGAAGAGGGGTAAGCGTCCGCACATGGCCTTAAACTCATGGCTGATAGGTTCATAAAGTAAGTCGTGATCTTGAATGCTCAATTTATTAATCTCGGATAGCTCCTTATTAATGGCATTAGTGCAGTCATAAATTGCATCTTTAGCATTAATCGAATTTACCTCCCAATAGGCTCGATCTAAGGTAGCGGAAAGGTTATCCAGAATTGGTACAACCGATGCAATATTTGCTGCCATGATGTATCTCCATGCGAAAAATTCAAATGATTACGCAAAGTATAGACTCTATTAGCAGTTATGCTTGGTGAATGGGGCAATTTATTCGTCGGGGAAGGGGGGCTTAGCTTTATCAATGGCCGCAGTGGGCCATTGATAAATAATCCTAAATACCGCCGATGAATCTACTGCGGCTGTCTAAGGCACAGAATATAAAGCGTTTTTCATTTTTTTAGGCTACACCCGTAGGGTGGCTACGAGTTTGCCGAAAAAAGCAAAAAATCACTGTAGATTCCGCACCTTAGTCACCCTCGCTACGACTCCACTGCGGTATGACAGGATAATGCAAAGTTGTATCAAACAATATCGCTAATACTTTACTTGTAAGGCTTTTAATTTGTCTGCTGCGCTTTCTTTTACTTCTTCTACCTTGTCTGTAGCTGTCTCTGTTACTTGCTCTTTAGCCACTTCAACTTTTGCAGCAGCAACCTGTTTTACGGCTTCCACTTTTTCTATGACTTTTTTCTTCACTGTTGTTGTTGTTGTTGTTGCTGTTTTAGTTTCTGAGGCGGCTGCAGGCAAGGGTGATTTTTCAACAGTAGGGCTGATGGTGCTGCTCTCATTTGATTCCGAACAGCCCGCGACCGCCAAAATGATGATCGATAAAACGAATAATAGGTTTTTCATGATTTCCTCCAATTGAGATGGTTTTTCCCGTAGGGCAAGTCCAGTATGGTAAGTCTTATTATTTTAAATACAGGTGTTAACTTGCACAGACTTAAATTAACATACTATTCTTTATAAAGCAGTATCTATAGAATTGGAATGAAAAAGGTTTATTAATAGTATGAGCATGGAACAATTTGAGCATTATGCTTTACTTATTTGTGTGGGGGGACTGATTCTTTTCATGACCTTTATTATGTGGGATTTAGCCAAACAATCGAATGCCGGTAAGTTTGGCACGATAATACTATTTGCCGCATTAGGGATCGGTTTGCTGGGTTTTTTGATTAAAACCGTTATGCTTGAAATAATTGACTCATGAAAAATAATGCGCTGTTATATACGCCATTAATCGCTAGTGAACCACTCTATGAATAAAATATTCGCCTTATTTAACGCTAAATTTTTACTCTTTTCGCCTTCATCAACAACACATGTTCAGCGCGAAGTCATGCGTGACATTGATTTTCGCTTGGCCGCTTATAGTCGAAATGGGATTCTCTTTAGTTTAATCATTTTCACATCATCGATACTCATTGGAGAGTATTATACCTTCAATCCTAAAATGACTCTGGTGTTGATGGTCGGTCTGGTATTGACCACGTCTATTCGGGCCTATTTTATATTTAGATTTGATCACCTCTACGCACAAGGCCCCAATCGTTGGCGAAAACTGTTTTTTTGTTGTTCTTTACTAGGTTCTGCATGGTGGGGTTTTGTCGTCGCCAATGTCACTTGGGAAGTTGGCTTGTACTATGAAACGCCTATATTGTGGCTTTATACCGTGGCCTTTTTTGCGTTCAGCCTTTATGCCTTTGCCCCATTCCAGCGTTTCTTAAAAGTATATATGTTCGTCTCTTTTGTTCCTTGTGCGGTTATTGCTATTTCCACATTAGAAATCACCAGCATTTTTTACGGTATAATCATGCTGATATTGTATTTTTTGCTCTGCCGGCAAGGGGCTATTGTTGGCCAGAGCCACTGGGATAAGATACAAGCCAATGAAGATTTAATGCGAAAAACGATTGCTCTTGAAGCAGAAAATATTAGCACACACAGTTCAATTAATAATCAAGATATCTTGTACCAAAATTTAACTCGAGAACTTAAATCATCGATGCAAGAAGTGTTAGGTAGTTTGAAGTTATTGAAATACTCGAAGCTACAATTAGAAGATGAACAACTGGTCATATTAGCGGAACAAAAAAATCAACAGCAACTCACCCTGCTAAGGAATGTAGCAGAGTTAACCGATATTTCTAATCATAAGTTATTACTAGACCAGCATGTCATCGACCCGCGTTATCACATAGAGCAAGCCTTAAATAGTGTCAGTATTGTGGCACATAAAAAAAATATTGAAATTTACTCTTCGTTCGCTGCAGACTACCCACTGCGTATTAGAGCCGATGCCGAACGTTTGGAGCAGTTAATTGCCAATTTAATTAACTCTGCCTGTCAATTTTGTTTGTCGGGAGAAATTCTATTAAGCTCGAGTTATCGTACGGAAGAAGAACCAGGCACACTAAAAATATCCATCGTCAACAAAGACCCACTAAGAACACCCGAGGCAGAAGCTGATATTAATGCAGCTTTCTCTCCTCATTATGCTACCGATATAAAATTAGGTTTGAGCTTGGCTATTATTAAAGGTCTAGCCCAGTGTATGGGTGGAGATGCAGGAGCAGATTATAAGGCGAATGGTTATTTAATTTTTTGGGCGTCAGTAAAATTACCTTCCGTTTCTGCAGGTATGCCTAAAACACAATCATTGCTTAAGTTAGCAGGAAAGAAGACGCTGGTTTATCAGGCCCCGCATACGATTGCAGATGTTTTTGGTAAAACATTGGAGTCATGGGGCTTAACCGTTGATATTGTTAACGAAGAGGATGCCTCATTATCTAAAATGGAAGAATGTGTTGGTAAAGACCCTTACCAGTTAGTTATCATTTATACACAGTTAAATAATATTGAGGCATTATCGTTTTCTCAAAAAATAGCAGAGCATCCGCAACTACGCTCAACACCTCAAATAATTACCTTAAGTAAACTACAAAAAAAACTGAAGCAAGTGGAAGATCATTTTCTCAGATATCCCAGCATTGAAGTTATTTATAAGCCCATTCAATACCGTAACTTACAAAAAATGATTAAAAATCTACTGGTTGTAGATAAAAAATCTCATGCCAAATGTTCAGCAGTCGAAAACTTCTTGACGGATAAGCATTTTTTGCTTTTTCAACAAGAAGATATAGATGTGGCGATTGTAAAAGCTATGTTGAAAAAAATAGGTTGCAAGGTCAGTGTGGCGGCAACGCTAGGCCAATGTTTCAATCAATTAGCGCAGACTCGCTTTGATGCTTTTATCTGTGAAAGTCATCTAGAGGATAACGACATGAAAAAATTTATTGATAAAGCCAGAAACGCTAATGATTGCTTACAAAAAAATAATTATAAAATACCCATCCTTGGCTTAACTAGTCATGAGCTGGAAGACGAGGAAACACATTGCCTGGCAGCAGGCATGGAGTACTATATTGACTCGCCCACTAATATTGATGATCTACGCGCAATACTCCGCCGATTTATTGGCCGAGCTATTCATATGGCAGAAAATAAATAATACTTATTGGGATGGGTTTTAACGCCGACGTACTAGCAGGGTGCTTGAAAAGAATACGCTCCGTTTCAGGCCATCTGAGGCATGGATGCCGAAGCTGAGCGTATAGGCACATATTCACAGCGCGCCTGAAATGGAGTGTATTCTTTTCAAATGATCCAGTAGTAAATGCGATTACTGGTGAAAATACGTCCAAATAGGGCAGTGGTCTGAAGGTTTTGTCATTGCACGAACATCATAATCAATACCAGCCTCTTTGCAGTGAGCCATGAGGGGTTGGGTCGCTAAGATAACATCAATGCGTAAGCCCCGCTTAGGGTCGCGTTCAAAGCCGCGGCTACGGTAATCAAACCAACTAAATTTATCACTGTTGTCAGGATGCAGTTCGCGATAAGTGTCGCTTAATCCCCAGGAATATAAACGTTCTAACCATTCGCGCTCAACAGGTAAAAAACTACACTTCCCTGTTTTTAGCCAGCGCTTTCGATTATCTTCGCCAATACCGATATCGATATCAGCTGGAGAAATATTGACGTCGCCCATAACGATCAGTTGTTCGGTTGGCTTATGATTCTTTATCAAGTAATCTTGCAGGTCGGCGTAGAATTTTTCTTTGTTAGCAAATTTGGTCGGATGATCTTGACTTTCTCCTTGAGGGAAATAGCCATTGATCACAGATATTTCACCACCGAAGGGCGATTCAAAGCGCCCCGCAATAAAGCGTTTTTGTGATTCAGGGGTATCTGTATCATAGCCTTTAGCTACAGATAAAAATTTGTGTTTAGACATTAACGCGACGCCGTAGTGAGTTTTTTGTCCCGTAAAGTGTACGTTATAACCCATCTCTTCAATGGTGTCGATAGGAAAATCTTCATCGGTAACTTTAGTTTCTTGTAATCCGATGAAGTCGGGATCGTGTACTTTGATAAGGGCTTCTAGTTGATGGAAGCGTTGACGGATACTGTTAACATTAAATGAAATAGCTTTAATCATAAGAATTTTTCGTGTCTATTGGACATATTTTTTTACAGTAGGGGTACTAAAGAATCAAGTGGCTAGGGAGTTAACGCCACCTGTTTAGGTGATTTTTTTAACTGATTAATGAAATCTTTTAAGATATAACCGGCCTCACTTAAGATAGCATCATTTTTTATGTCAATCGTCGTGGCCCCAGCATTAGCTGCACGTTTTATATTTTCTTTTTCTGTTTCATCTTTATATTCAGAAAAGTTAGCATAAGCGGTCAGGCCTTTAGATAAGCGGCGCTTATTTTCAATAGCTAAGGATTGCATTTCTATTGACGCTTTTTCTTTAAGGCGTTTGCTTTCTTGCAGCGAAACTGTTTTCTTCTTGTTCAGTGCGGCTAACAGTGATTTCCGTTCGTTTAAATAAATGAAATCTGGGTTAGCATCAATACGTTGGTTATGTTGTTGTGATAACTGCTCAATTAGCTCGTTTAGTGAAAAGTAGGTGCCATACCGTTCGGGTAGGGTTTTACTCCAAGACAGCGCAGTAGCATAACTACTTTCACCCACCTCTGTAATATCGATCAGTTCTGGCATAAGGATGTCAGGAATGACGCCTCTATGCTGCGTACTATCACCAGAGACACGATAAAATTTTGATTCAGTGATTTTTAAATCGCCTTGGCTTTTTAATGGTGTTAGTGTTTGTACTGTGCCTTTACCAAATGATTGTGAGCCAACTACTAAGCCTCGGTGATAATCTTGAATGGCCCCCGCAAAAATTTCTGAGGCAGAGGCGCTTAAACGATTAATTAGGACCACAAGCGGGCCGCGATAACGGGCATTATTTTGTGAATAATCACTAATCTTTTGCCCACCATCTTTACCTATCTGTACTACTGGACCTTTATCAATGAAAAGATCAGTCACTGCGGTCGCTTCATACAGTGAGCCACCACCATTATTACGCAGATCGACGACAATGCCATCGACACCTTCGTTTTCTAGTTCCGTAATTAAGCGATGAACATCTTTTGTTGTACTACGATAGTTAGGGTCACGTTGGCGGTAGGCATCAAAGTCTAAATAGAAAGTAGGGATGTTAATAACGCCCACCTTAAAATTTTGTCCTTCGTCTTTAAGGTTAATGACTGCTTTTTGTGCGGCTTGATCTTCAAGCTTCACCTTGTCGCGTTTGATTTGAATAATCTTTTTCGACTCATCAGTAATGCCAGAAGACGATACTTCTAAGCGAACAATAGAATCTTTATCACCACGAATAAGGTCAACGACTTCATCTAAGCGCCAGCCTACGACATCAACCATATCGCCACCTTCCCCTTGAGCTACGCCTGATATCTTATCTGCAGGCTTCAACTGCCCTTGCTTATCAGCGGGGCCACCGGTAACGATGCGTACTACTTTAGTGTAGCCATCTTCACTTTGTAGAACTGCGCCGATGCCTTCGAGGGATAGAGACATACGAATAGAGAAGGTCTCAGAAGTCCGGGGGGAGAAGTAGTTAGTGTGAGGGTCATATAGCTCTGTAAAGGCATTGATATAAATCTCGTAAATATCTTCCGCACTAGTTTTTTGTATGCGTGTAAGTTGATCGTTATAACGTTTTAATAGTGTTTTACGTGATTTATCAATGGGCTCGTCAGCCAACTTTTTTGTGAGAAAAAAAGATTTCACTCTTTTTCTCCATATCTCATCGGCTTCTTTAGATGTTTTTGGCCATCCGTTCTCATCATTATCAAGGGAAATCTCTTCGTTGATGGTAAAATCAATCGGCTTTTCGTCACTCTTTAACGAAGCAATGACACTGGTGAGGCGTTTACTCAGCCTTTCTTGTAAGCGACTATAGATCTTAAACCCCGTAGCATTTTCACCTTTCTTTAATTCATCATCTAATGAAAATTGATGGAGCGTAAACTCATCGATGTCAGACTGTATAAATATGGATTTATTCGGATCTAGCTGCTCTAAGTAGTTGTTCAAAAAACGAGCGGAAAGGGCGTCGTTAACCTCTATATCTACGAAGTGACGCTGATCCAGTGTTTGCAGTATTTCAATCGTCGCTTTCTGCTGTGCCTGAGTGCTTTCTATTGTTGCTTGCCTTGTTGCAGTATTTATAGAAGAGTGGCTATAGGAAGAGATGAGCAGGAGCGCAGCAACAAAGAAACTATGGAGAGATAATCTAGTTATATTTTGCATAGACATATACGAGGCTTCAGTGATAAAAATAAGAATAAGAATAAATATACCGCACCTAAAGTATAGGCATTACTATCGAATATCAATAGTAATAATCTACGTACAGCGTTATTTATCGTTAAATTACTAGATTTAAGCGGCGTATGTATTGGCTTGGAGAGATTCTTTGTTCATACCTTGCCTGTTCAACTTAACCTATATGCGCACCAACTGTTCATAAACCCCACATAGTTTGGGGCTAAATTTATCACCAATTAAACATAATCTACAGCTTTCTTAAACCCATTTTTTAAAGAAAAAACTTTGTTATATATATTATTTCGGCTTAAATCATTGAATAATAACCTTATTTACCTCGGTACTTATGGCCTTATGGGCATGGATGCTCTTCGACCAATCAATCAATAGTACTGGTATTATTAGGGTCACCATCAGTGTTATAGGGCTCGGGTTTATTACCCTAGGGGATTTTACATCGTGTATTGCATTATCCTGCACCCAATTCCAACAACATAAAAGTGTGATGCCTAGGAGGCTGTCCGAGAATAGAGAACCTACTGCGGAAAAACTATTTCGGCCCATTTTTCCGATCATTTTCGTTGAATAAAACCACTATTCGCCTCAAATGTTCGAAAAAATGGACTCAACATTGTTTCCCCTCGCTACGGCCCCTGTTCTCGGACAGCCTCCTAGATAAGTTACCATTTAGTGCGTGCCTTGGAAAAGTTTCCAGTAAAAGTGTCCATATAGGGAGCGACACCATCCCACTAGGGTATTTAGGTGCCACTCTGAAGGTTTGAGTTGTTTTTAAATGATAATATTTCTCATCTAGAACGTTTGAAACACACTCGCTTATATATTTGGAGATTTACATGACCACCGCACATTCACGCAGAGCCTACACAGCTCTTATTTGTTCTCTTTTAGCGATACCGGTTGTCGCTGATGAGGATACAGCAGCAGAAAAAAATACCTCTCTGCCATCCATTGTAGTGACGGCTACAAAATTAGAAAAAGACCCTACTGATGTTCCATTTGGGCTGACTGTATTTAATGCTGAAGCACTAAAACAAAAGCGTATAAACACCGTATATGATGCCTTAAAAAACACCCCTAATGTAGATATTGTCTCGTCAGGTGATGGCCGAGCCAATGCGATAAAAATTCGAGGTGTGGGGCCATTAGGTGGCCCAGCTAATGTCGAAGATACCAGTGTGGTGGTTTATGTAGATGGTATTCCACAGCCGCTAAGTGCAATAGAAAACACACACTTTGATGCTGAGAGAATAGAAGTATTAAAAGGTCCTCAAGGCACCTTGTTTGGCCGCAACACAACGGGTGGAGCAGTGAATATTATTACCCCTACACCGACTGCCGATTCCGAACTCTCGATTAGTATTTCTGGTGGAGAAAATGGCCATTATTCGTTAGGTACTGTTGCATCAGGCGAGCTATCACCTGGAAAAGTGTTTGGGCGAATTGCCTTCACATCTCAAGGAGATGATGCGTATATTGAAAATAAAATTGGTACGGATATCGGTGAAAATAAAAAAGAAGCCGTAAGAGGGACATTATTTTTTACACCTACGGATGATACCGATATCAAAGTGACGCTATCGGCAGAAAAAGACAATCGTACTTTTTCCGTGATCGGTCTACGTCCAGAGAATGGGCAAGACTTCGTCACGTCTTTAGACAAGCCCAATAATGTAGATAAAGATGCATATGGCTTGGGTGTTACCCTGAATCACGACGCTGAGAATGTCAGGTTCACCAGTGCCACAGGTGTTAATCGGGTGAAAACTGACTTGCTGACAGATGATACCGATAGTCTTTTCTTCACCCCTAATTTCTCTGGTTTCTTCGGCTCTGACTCCACTGTTTATGATAATACAGCCCAAGATACCTCAGACTGGAGGGAAGAGCACACAACAATCAGTCAAGAGTTTCGTTTAAGTTCAGCTGAAGATGCTGATGTTGAATGGGTGTCAGGTGTGTCATTTTACAAGAGTAACTTTGATACTTTATATAAAAACCAGGCAACATTTAACTCAGCGTCTAGTAATGGTACTAGAGAAGGTCAGCAAGAAACTCGCTCCAACTCAATTTTTGGTGAATTAACACTGCCTGTCAGTAAAGATGTCAGTGTTGTCGCGGGGTTACGTTCGACCAATGAAAAGAAAACAGAAGATCTTAGTTATATAGGCAATGGGGCTACCGGAACTGTAGCATCGGCTACTCGAAAACAAGATTTAGAAGATAAATTTATTACTGGGCGAACCTCTGTTATTGTTGCAATAGATCCCTTTTCTCGAGTGTTTGCTACGATTTCTTCGGGCCATAAAACCGGTGGCTTTCAGCGTTTTTCAACCAATATAGCGACAGGATCGTTGGCGGATGATACATATACCGGTAGCGATATTACTGCCTATGAGATGGGCTTCAAGCATCGAGCAGGCGATGGATCGATGACATTCGATTTATCTCTGTTTTATAACGACCTAGACAACGAGCAAGTTTCACAATTCGACCCCACTGTCAGCGGATTTAAAACGTTAAATGTCGATGCGAGTACCTATGGTGTTGAATTACACAGTAGTCATCAGCTAAGTAGTGCATTTAGATTATCAAGCAACTTAGGTTATACCGTCGCAGAAATGAATAATCTTGAAGCTGAATTTATCAGCTTAGTAAAAGGCAAGGATGGCAACACCCTACCTAATACTCCAGAGTGGACCGGTGGCATGAGTCTACAGTATCGAGATCGAGCTAAATGGATCGGTAATAAGACTGAATTATTTACCGATATTTCTTGGCAGTATATTGGAAAAAGACAAGGTAATATTTCAAATTCATTTACTTTAAAACCATTTAGTGAAATCAATATAAATACCGGTTTTGTGTTGAATGACAATATAAAAATATCGGCTTTTGTGCGCAATTTATTGGATGAAAATAAGGAGCAGTTTGGCTTTGATTTTTTTAATAATAAAGATGACATTGGTGTTAGTGTGGGTAGAGGTCGAGTGATTGGTTTAGAGCTGGCCGCCTCTTTTTAATGGTTCTTCGTATATCTGTGTGACCGCTATGGAGCCATTTCTAGGCCACCGCAGTAAAATAATATACTGTTTCTAAATCCAGAAAATGAGCGATAACCTCGAGCATTTGATTTCACCGTCTGAATTT
>JBLHJR010000053.1:0-22091 GCA_047619205.1 Candidatus Endobugula sp.
TGCACCCAATACGGAGGAATTAAAAAGCCAATGTAAATAGCATCCATTTTTTTATCGTCTAGGCGGGCGAGGTCTGCGTTCGTCTTAAAAATATTACGGCGTGTAAGAACGTCGTGCATTCTATAAATTTCAATCGATTTATTGACTATAAAGAGAACCGAGAATTGAGAACGGGCTCGTTCAACAATAGGATAGGTCGCGGCTATCGCACGACATATCCTTATTCGTTAGACGTTAGACAATGAGGGCGTTTTTCATCACATCACATCCTGTCAAGTTTTTTTGCAAAACTTCAAACTACTATACGATTTGTTAACCTTGGGATTAACCCTTTTTTTTAAAGTGTCTAACGTCTTACCGTTATTTTAAAGCGTGATTTTGGTGCCGCCTTCAATCAGGCACAGTTCTTGCCATAACAACAGTAATCTTACATTCTGCCAATAAAGCGACACTCAATGGCCTCCTCTTTTTTTGATAGTTTCTCTCTCCCTAGTCGCCAAACGGCAATTAAGAATATTCGTGCTGCCGGTAGTGATAATCTAGGCATACCCATTATGCTGTTGATGTTGCTTGGCATGATGATGTTGCCATTGCCTGCATTCTTATTAGATATTTTCTTCTCCTTTAATATTGCTTTATCTATTGTGGTTTTATTGGTTGGTGTTTATGCCTTGCGACCCTTAGATTTTGCTGTGTTCCCCACCATATTATTATTAGCCACTTTATTGCGTTTAGCGTTAAATGTGGCTTCAACACGGGTGGTATTACTGGAGGGACATAAAGGCGGTGATGCCGCTGGGAAGGTGATTCAGTCCTTTGGTGAGGTGGTCATTGGAGGTAACTATGCGGTAGGTTTGGTGATCTTCCTTATTTTGATCATTATCAACTTTGTCGTGGTAACCAAGGGTGCTGGTCGTATTTCAGAAGTCAGTGCACGTTTCACCTTGGATGCCATGCCTGGTAAACAAATGGCGATTGATGCCGATTTAAACGCGGGAATTATTGAGCAAGAAGAAGCGAAGCAACGCCGACAAGATGTATCCAGTGAAGCTGATTTTTATGGTGCGATGGATGGTGCGAGTAAATTTGTTCGTGGTGATGCAATCGCTGGTATCTTAATTCTGGTAATCAATATTATTGGTGGTTTGGGTATTGGCATGGTGCAGCACGATTTAGAATTTAGTGATGCTATTGAGAAATATATTTTGTTAACCATTGGTGATGGTTTAGTGGCGCAAATACCTTCACTATTACTGTCAGTCTCTGCTGCCATTATGGTCACTCGTGTGAATAGCGCAGAAGATATGCGTGCCCAAGTCATGCGACAGATGTTTAGTACACCGAGAGCCTTAGGGATTTCCTCGGGAGTTTTATTTTTGATGGGTATTATTCCTGGTATGCCTCATGTGGCTTTTTTAGGTTTGTCGGCTGCCTGTGCCGGTTTAGCATTGATTATTCAGCGCCGTAATGAACAAGGCAGTATTGAGGAAGTGGGCGCGGACAGCGGAGCTTCCATATTACATTCAGCACCCAATGCAGCGGGCAATATGGCAGCACCAGCGAACAATAATTTGCCGTTATTAGAAGGACATAAGGAATCAGCCGAAATCAGTTGGGATGATGTTATGCCCATTGATATTATTGGTTTAGAAGTGGGCTATCGCTTGATTCCCTTGGTGGATAAAACTCAAAACGGAGAACTATTGGGTCGTATCAAAGGCGTCAGAAAAAAGTTATCTCAAGACGTGGGTTTTTTAATTCCATCGGTGCATATTCGCGATAACCTAGATTTATTGCCTAATCAATATCGTATTACCTTAATGGGAGTCACGCTAGGAGAGTCTGAAGTTTTCTTAGATAAAGACTTAGCCATCAATCCGGGGCAAGTTTTTGGCGCTATTGATGGTCAAAAAACTACCGATCCCGCTTTTGGGCTTGAAGCTATTTGGGTGGACTCACATTTAAAAGATAAAGCACAAACCTTAGGTTATACCGTAGTCGATGTCAGTACGGTAATCGCTACACACTTAAATCAAATCATGCAAAAGCATAGCGATGAGATGTTAGGCCACGAAGACGTGCAGCAGCTGTTAGATAATTTAGCTAAAAACTCGCCCAAATTAGTGGAAGAACTGACGCCGAACACAGTCTCCATCAATATCTTGCGTAAAGTGCTACAGAATTTACTCCGCGAAAAAGTCTCTATTCGCGATTTTAGAAGTATTGCGGAATCCATTACCGCCTTTGGCGCTAGTCAAAATGCGGCAGTACTCACCGCAGCGTGTCGACAATCACTATCTCGACAAATCGTACAAAGCATCGTTGGTAATGATCCTCATCTTCCGGTGATGACGCTAGATCCTAATTTGGAACAATTGTTGCTAAAGTCTACTGAGCAAGCACAAAATTCTGGCGCTGATGAAAGTACCTTTATTGAACCGATGATGGCTGAACGCTTACAAAGCTCATTGATGGAAACGGCCAGTAAATTAGAAATTGAAGGTAAACCTTTAGTATTATTAGTTGCAGCGCCCATACGTTTAACACTGTCAAAGTTTATCCATTTATTTATACCGGATATTCATGTGATGGCATTTAATGAAGTGCCAGATAACAAGCAGTTAGTGATTGAAGCATCAGTCGGAGTAGGACCAGAGTAGTTGGCGGCTACAGAAGAACTACTGATGAATAGTTTAATCAGCATTTATTATTTGAAAAAAAGAGGGTTAAGTTATGCAAGCTAAACGTTTTATTGCCGCAGATATGCGCCGCGCCCTTGATATGGTTAAAGAGGAGTTTGGCGAGGATGCGATGATTGTGTCAACGGAACGCACCGCAAAAGGCGTTGAGTTGGTGGCCTCTTTAGAAGCATCCTTTGATCATTTAATCAATGAAGCATCAGCTGTTGACCATTCCGCATCAGCGCACCATCAAAAAATTGCGACAGCGGCATCACGTTTTCAATCCGTTGCACCAGCAACCACATCAGTTCCATTGGCAGCGCAAGCACAGGCTAGTCAACGGGGGCTTGGGCAAGCTTCGGGTAAAACCAAAGATCAATTGGCAGAAGAAATGGAGTTGGCGAACCGAAAAATGCTAGCGTCGCGTAAAGCTGGTTCGATGACACTAGAAGATTGGGCAGATCAGGAATGGAATAATGAGGCTAAAGTTAAGGCTAGGCGCAAGGAAAGCATTGCTACGGAAACCCCTGAGAAAAGCAAGCGTGAAACCGAAGGCGACCAAGAAATTAAACGTTTACATGATGAAATTGCCGATATGCGTAATACCCTTGAGATTCAGTTGTCGCAAATGGCAGAAACTCAAGAACGTCAATATCAGCAACGCCAATATAGTGAATCTCTAGCGCAGCTGCCATCAGCGTTAGCGAGTAAAGACATTCCGATGCCGGCTATTGCAGAGATCAAATACCAGTTAGATGCACTGGGTTTACCTAAGGCATGTAACGACAACTTAATGGTCTCTATTAAAGAAAAAAATATGCCGCTAGTCAATACGCAACGGTTATGGACACATGTGCTAACTGAGTTATCTCGGCGTATTCCGAAAGACTTGTCAGATCCTGTGTCTACCGGAGGCGTGTACGCATTTCTAGGTACCACTGGCGTGGGTAAAACCACGACTATAGCTAAGTTAGCCGCCCGCTATGTCATGCAGCATGGGCCTGAGAGCATTGTTATCCTCACCACAGATACCTATCGTATAGCATCACACAACCAACTGCGTTCATTAGCTAAAATTCTCGGCGTCACTGTTAAAGTGGTGGATGACCTAGAGCAGCTACCCATGCATTTGGCTACCTATAAGCATTATGACCTTGTGCTTATTGATACCCCAGGCATGGCTTATTCAGATCCAATGTTAAAGCCACATCTACACATACTAAGGCAGTGCGCTGAGGTTAAAAGCGCACTAGTACTTGCCGCGAATAGTCAATATCAAATGATGAAAGCCTCATTGCATAGCTATCGTTTGGCAGGCTTGAATTATTGTGTACTGACCAAATTAGATGAATGTGCAAACTTAGGTGATGCGATTGGGTTGTTGTTTGAGCATGACTTACCGTTAACATATACCACTGATGGACAATCAGTACCCGAGGACATCGCGGTATCAAAACCCGCTCAATTAGTTGCAAGAGCGGTTAATATGCTGAAAAATCAGCGTAAACAGAAGCAGGTAAGTTCATAGCCACAAGCTACAAGCCATAAGAAAAGGATGTGTAGTCTTAATCTAGTTTATTAGTTTGGCGAAAGTTAGTATCCATTTCAGCTGGATACCAAGCTTCGCTGGTATGAAGAGAGGGGTTTCTTGGATCAGCGGTAAGTTTATCGCTGTAAGCGACAAGAAAAAGGTTTTTCTCTAATGACTTGTCGCTTATAGCTTACGGACTAATAGATAACAGGCGATATTTGAGAAAGCATCTATACTATTTTATAAGCGATAGTTAGTACGTGAAGCAGTAGAGGAGTCGAAGCATATATGAGTCATCCAGTTCAGGTTATTGCCGTTACCGGCGGTAAAGGTGGTGTAGGCAAAAGTAACGTCTCCGTCAACATCAGTATTGCCTTGGCAGAAATGCGGCGTAGGGTGGTGTTATTAGATGCTGATCTCGGTCTTGCTAATATCGATATTTTGCTCGGTATTCGCGCGGATAAAACGATAGCGGATGTGTTATCTGGTGAGTGTGACCTAAAAGACATCATGATCCGAGGTCCTGGTGGCATTCGCATCGTTCCGGCAGCTTCAGGTGTTCAACATATGGCATCGTTAACGGCGCTACAGCACGGCGCCATGATCCAGGCTTTTAGTGAGCTTAGTGAGCAACTGGATGTATTGGTCATTGATACCGCAGCCGGTATTTCTGAGACAGTAGTGAGCTTTGTGCGCGCGGCGCAAGAAATATTAGTCGTGGTTTGTGATGAACCATCTTCAATTACTGATGCTTATGCCTTAATTAAACTATTAAATAAAGAATACGGTATTGTTCGCTTTCGAGTGCTCGCTAATATGGTGGGTAGCGCTAAAGAAGGCCAGCACTTATTTATTAAATTGAGTGGGGTTTGTGAGCGTTTTCTTGACGTTACTATGCAATATGTCGGCGCGATTCCATTTGATGAGAGTGTCCGTAAAGCGGTGAAAAAACAAAAAGCAGTAGTAGAATTTCTGCCTCAATGTAAAGCCTCACAAGCCTATCGCCAAATCGCTAGAAAGATAGATGAATGGCCAATATCTTCATCGCCGAGAGGGCATCTGGAGTTCTTTGTTGAAAATTTACTGATGACCTCGACAACAGAAAGTACGATGTATAGCAGCCAATAAAACCAAGTTAGGTCGCCGAATTATATTCGCGCATAAAGATGCTGGGTCAGCATCTTTTGAGTTAAGAAAACTTATTGCTTTAATTTTATAAGGGTTCGCATTAATGATAGCAAGTGATGGCATAGGAGTATACGAGCAGGCACATGAAGTGGCTTGCGATATTACTACAGATGTCTGCATCGAAGATTACGCAGATTTAGTTAAGCGTATCGCACAGTATATGATCGCTAGAATGCCTGCCAGCGTGCAGCTTGATGATCTGATTCAGTCGGGCATGATTGGTCTCATTGAAGCAGCAAAAAAATACGATGCTTCTCGTGGAGCTAGTTTTGAAACCTATGCGGGTATTCGTATTAGAGGAGCCATTGTTGACGAAATGCGTAAAGGCGATTGGGTGCCTCGCTCAGTCCATCGTAATGCTCGGCGTATTAGTGAAACCATTGCCAAACTCGAAGCAAGCTTAGGCAGGGACGTGAAAGATGCTGAAGTGGCTGAAGCTATGGGTGTCGATATAGACGAATACTTTTCAATGTCCAGAGATGCACTATCGGGGCGTTTATTTAGCGTTGAAGAAACCTTCGCTGGTGAAAAAACCAGTATTATCGAAAATGAAAAATCCACTTCTTCTAGCCCTTATGAGGGTGTGCAGAGGCAAGCCTTAAAAGCGTCTTTGGCAGGCGCCATTGATAATTTGCCCGAACGTGAGCGAATGGTGTTATCGCTTTATTATGATGAAGAGCTTAATTTAAAAGAAATTGGTCAGATTTTAGGCGTGAGTGAATCCCGTATCAGTCAAATTCATAGCCAAGCGGCATTACGATTGCGGGCTAAGTTAAAGGATTGGTAGTGAATAATTAGTAATGCTAGCGGAGCCTTCAATTGAGCAAAAACAGTTATTTCACTTTTAAACTGGCACCATTAGAAACAGCGGCTAGACTATAAATAGACAAGCGAATCAGCGAGTATCTGGAGGTTAAATTGGACAAGAATATGAAAATACTCATTGTTGATGATTTTTCGACTATGCGAAGAATCATTAAAAACTTATTGAGAGACCTAGGTTTTACGAACACCCAAGAAGCTGATGATGGTTTAACCGCCTTGCCCATGCTCAAGGGTGGTGATTTTGATTTTCTAGTGACTGACTGGAACATGCCGGGTATGACAGGCATTGAATTGCTAAAAGAAGTCAGGGCTGATGAAAAGCTCGCCAATCTACCGACATTAATGGTAACCGCTGAAGCAAAGAAAGATCAAATTGTTGAAGCGGCGCAGGCCGGTGTCAATGGTTATGTGGTTAAACCTTTTACAGCGCAAGCGTTGAAAGAAAAAATTGAAAAAATATTTGATCGTGTCTAGCACACTTTTTTATAGAAATGCTAATTGAATAAACGGCTAAGTAATGTTGATAATTTTATGGTTAACTATAGTCATTAGGCAATTGTAGTATAAAAGGTTCATTTAATGGAAAGCCAATTAAGTACGCAGTCTCCGCCAGACATGATTGAAGAATTACGCCAGTGTGCGTCGGTTCTTACAGAGAAGCTACAGGGCGATAAATATGAAGAGGCGTCAAAATTAATTGAAAATATTGTAGAGTGTCGTGATCAACATATTTTCCAATCCATCGGTAAGCTCACCCGTGGATTACATGATGCTATTGTTAATCTTAATCTTGATGGTGGTACTAGTACTCTAGATAATGCGAATACCGAGGATTGTGAATTTAATGATGCATCTAATCGATTAAATTATGTCATCGAATTGACGCAGAATGCGGCAGAAAAAACCATGGACATGGTAGAAGAAGCCGCACCAATATCGACTAACTTGGCAAACGAAGCCGCATCATTAAAACAGGAATGGTCGCGCTTACGTCAGCGGGAAATGACAGCTGATGAATTCAGGGATCTCTATGTTCGTGTAGATAATTTTTTCTCCACTGTGGACACTAGTACCACCAAGTTGAATGAGAATCTACAGAATATTATTTTAGAGCAAGGTTTTCAAGACTTAACCGGACAAGTGCTCAAACGCGTCATTAGTCTGGTTTCTGAGGTAGAAGGCAATTTAGTCTCACTGGTACGTATTGCCGGTCAAGTTGAAACGATAGTCGGTATCAAGCCAAAGGAAGTAAAAGAACAAACAGTGAAAGGTGTTGACATCAAAGGAGATGGCCCTCAAGTAAAAGCTGAGCAGCGTGAAGATGTCGTAAACGGTCAAGATGAAGTTGATGATCTGTTATCCAGTTTAGGTTTTTAAGGAGAACTCAATGAGTTTTGCTGATGATGAAGAAATCCTCCAGGACTTTTTAGTTGAAGCGGGAGAAATCTTAGAACAGTTGTCCGAACAGCTAGTTGATCTAGAGCAACGTCCGGACGACAAAGAATTATTAAATGCTATTTTTAGAGGTTTTCATACCGTTAAAGGTGGGGCAGGTTTTTTACAGCTCAACACTATGGTTGAATGTTGCCATGTAACCGAGAATTTGTTCGATATATTACGCAATGGTCAGCGTGGAGTGACATCCGAATTAATGGATGTGGTGTTGCAAGCATTAGATGCGGTTAATGCACAATTTGAAGCGGTGCATAAGCGTGAAGAACCACAGCCAGCCACCCCAGAATTATTAGCCACACTAGGCCGTTTAGTCGCCTGTGAAGATCTGAATGATGATAGCGAAGCTGAGGCTGTGTCAGAAGAGCCTGAGGCAGTTGAAGAGAGTGTGGTCACCGGTGCTCCCGGTGATGATATAACCGATGGTGAATTTGAGCAATTGGTCGATGCAGTAAGTGATGCCCCTAGCGAAACGCCTAAGGAAACGACAGCGGCTACAGCAGCCCCTGCCCCAGTAGTAAACAACGATAGTAATGAAATTTCGGATGATGAATTTGAAAAATTATTAGACCAATTACATGGCAAAGGCCAAGGCCCTACTGCCGTAATCGCTAGTGCGGCCGCCGACAATGGTAGTAATGCAAATACTGCTAATACGGCCAAAAAGCCTCCAGCAGTAGCGGCTTCAAGTGTCGATGCTAATGTAATTAATGATGATGAATTTGAAGATTTGTTAGATCAATTACATGGAAAAGGAAACGGCCCATCCGCAGCCACTGGCAAAGTGTCGACGCCTCCGCCAGCGGTAAAAGCCAGCGTAACAGCCGCAGCGGTTAGCCCTAAAGATAAATCTAAATCTAAAGCTAAAGCAACCCCAAAAGATCAGCCTAAAGCAGCGGCCCCTGTTAAAGCTTCCGCGCCTGCAGCGCCAGCGAAAGAAGCATCAGCACCTGTCGCGGAAACAACAGTAAGAGTTGATACTCAGCGCTTAGACGACATCATGAATATGGTCGGAGAATTGGTGCTAGTGCGTAATCGTTTAGTACGGCTCGGGGATGCAAGTACCAATGAAGCCTTGGGTAAGGCGGTTGCCAACTTGGATGTTGTTACCGCCGATTTGCAGACTTCAGTGATGAAAACAAGAATGCAGCCGATTAAGAAAGTCTTCGGTCGCTTCCCAAGGGTTGTGCGTGATTTAGCGCGTAATTTGAAAAAAGAAATTAGTCTTGAGTTAGTCGGTGAAGAAACCGATTTAGATAAGAATCTAGTTGAAGCGTTAGCAGATCCATTAGTGCATTTGGTGAGAAACTCGGTTGACCACGGCATTGAAATGCCAGAAGTTCGTGTTAGCAACGGTAAAGATAAAGTCGGCCGCGTTATTTTGGCTGCTCAACAAGAAGGCGACCACATCCTATTATCCATTACTGATGATGGTGGTGGTATGGATGCGAATAAACTGCGTGAAATTGCAGTGGCTAAAGGTCTGATGGATCAAGATGCAGCACAACGTTTATCAGATGTCGAAGCTTTTAACTTAATTTTTGCGCCAGGTTTTTCCACGAAAACAGAAATTTCCGATGTCTCTGGTAGAGGTGTAGGTATGGATGTGGTGAAAACAAAGATTATGCAGCTCAATGGTTCTATAGAAATAGAATCGGAAATGGGCAAGGGCACAAAAATATTAATTAAAGTCCCATTAACATTAGCCATTATGCCCACTTTAATGATTATGTTAGGTGCACAGGCGTTCGCACTTCCCTTAGTTAGCGTGAATGAAATATTCCATATGGATTTAAAAAAGGTCAACATTGTTGATGGGCAGGAGTGTATCTCTATACGAGAGCAGGCAGTGCCATTGTTTTATTTAAAAAATTGGCTGGTGGATGGTGCAGCCAATTTTGAAAAGCCCACAGAAGCCCATGTAGTCATAGTAACAGTAGGTACGCAACGGGTAGGTTTTGTGGTTGATCAGTTAATTGGTCAAGAAGAAGTCGTCATTAAACCACTAGGGAAAATGCTGCACGGTACGCCCGGTATGGCGGGTGCAACTATTACCGGAGATGGCACCATCGCCTTGATTTTAGATGTGCCCAGTATGTTGCAACGTTATGCGGGTACTATATAGTTCAATAGTTTTTCTATAGGTGACAAGAAAGAGTAGTGTTTATATGGCTTTTGGCTTGTCATGTAACGATTCAACTCATATTGATGTCATAGATACTGGTATTACACGTGGTGTACGAATTATATGTCTCTAAATGTATTAATTGTTGATGACTCTACCTTTATTCAGCGTGTCCTGAAAGAAATAATTAATGACCATCCTCAGCTCAATGTCATTGGTATTGCCTCTAATGGCAGTGAAGCAGTCGAAAAAGTAAAAAGCCTAAAGCCTGACCTCGTCACTATGGACTATGAAATGCCGATGATGGACGGTGTTACCGCTGTGCGTATCATCATGGCTGAAAATCCTTTGCCTATATTAATGCTGTCTTCAATGACTTTCTCTGGTGCTAGGATTACTATCGATGCGTTAGAGGCTGGCGCTGCAGATTTCATGACAAAAAACTTTGGCGAGATATCCGCCAAAGGAAAAATGATAACCAAGCGTCTTTATGATACTTTACTGGCGTTAGGTGATAGTGTTTTACTTTCGCAGAAGCGTTCGCCGGCACCTTCATCGCCGACGTTTGCCTGTAAAAAATCGGTAGAAAAAAGCGTTTGCAATCCTGTATTAGTATCGTCGACTGAGTCTGGTCAGATAAAAGAAGATTCACTCAGCACGCTTAAAAAAAATATCTATGAAACTCCAAGCCGGGTAAGAATAGTCGTTATAGGGGCGTCGACAGGCGGGCCAGCTGCACTGACGCAGTTATTAAAAAAAATTCCAGCTAATTTTCCTTGTCCCATATTAATTGTTCAACATATGCCACAAAACTTTACCTTGGCATTTGCCCAGCGCTTAAATAAACAGTGTAAAATTGTAGTGAAAGAAGCTGGTGATGGTGATAAATTAATTCCAGGTAGGGCGTTGTTAGCACCTGGAGGGCAGCAGTTAGTTATTGATAAAAAAGATGTAACCAAAATTAGAATAATAGAATCAACCAGTGATATTAACTACAAGCCTTGTGTGGACATTAGCTTTGCTTCTGTATCGAATACCTACGGGAAAAATACATTGGCTATTGTGCTAACGGGGATGGGTAGTGATGGTTGTAATGGCGCACGCTTATTAAAAGAAAAAAAATCTACCGTATGGACACAAACAGAAGATAGTTGTGTTGTCTATGGTATGCCAATGTCGGTGGATAAGGCACAGTTATCTAATGCTTCATTGACATTAGATAAGATGGCTTATCATCTTTGTAAATTATAAAACGTGAGATGTGAGACGTGACAAGTTAGAGGCTAAAGAAAAAAAGATGTTTTTAAATGCTGGACGTTAACACAAAAACTGCTCCTGTGTTTTCTACGCACCCCTCGTCCTAAGGGGAAAGATTAGACGCGAGACGCTTTACAACCAAAGGTCAGCAGTGAGAATTTTTTTAGCGTCTAACGTCTTACTTGTAAATAGTTAATCTTCGTGAGTTGTTATGAGATTTGATATGTTAAGTTTTTTAGGGGTTATTGTCGCATTTGTCGCATTGTTGGGGGGAAATTTTCTCGAAGGTGGCTCGTGGCAACAATTGCTAAATGGTCCTGCGGCACTGATTGTATTTGGCGGTACTCTCGGAGCCGCTATTTTACAAACACCAATAACTTCGTTTAAGCGCGCAGTAAAATTGTTAGCCTGGATTATTGTCCCTCCCGTTGTCGATCATGAAAAAACCATCAAAAAAATATCTAACTGGGCAAAGATTTCTCGAAAAAATGGTTTGCTGGGATTGGAGGATCAAATCAACGTAGAAAAAGACCCTTATATTATAAAAGCGCTGAAATTACTAATCGACGAGGGTTCGCCGCAAACATTACGCAGGGTATTAGAAGCCGACCTTATATTAAGTGAACAAAGAGATCAGGATGCCGTCAAGTTTTATGCGAGCATGGGCGGGTATGCGCCCACCATCGGTATTATCGGTGCTGTCATGGGTTTGATTTATGTGATGCGTAACTTAGCGGATCCGGCGGAATTAGGTGCAGGTATTGCGGTTGCTTTTATTTCGACTATTTATGGTGTGGCGGTTGCGAACCTATTGCTATTACCGATTGCCAATAAACTCACTATTTACATTAATGATCGATCACACTTGAAAGAATTAATTATTGAAGGCTCTATCTATGTCGCCGACGGAGAAAATCCTCGCTCCATAGAGCTGAAATTAGATGGTTATATTAGTTAGCTGAAGTATGAGTACGAAAACTGCTGCTGCGTTTTTGCGTACCCCTAGTCGTGAGGGGTAACGCGAGACGTAAGATGCTTAAACCTAAATGCGGCAGTAGATTCAACTGCGGTATTTAGGTTTAAACAAAAGGTCAGAGAAAGAGTTTTTTTAGCCCCTAGCGTTTAACCTCTCGCGTCTAGCTCTAAAAAATAAAACGTGAATTTACAAATAAATCACTTGATATGAAAAAGTAAAAAAATGCTACGAAGAAAACGTTTAGACATTAATGTGAATCACGAGCGTTGGTTAATTTCCTATGCCGACTTCGTTACCTTATTGTTTGCTCTTTTTGTGGTGCTGTATTCGATTTCGCAAGTTAATGAGCATAAATATGAAGAACTGTCGAATAGTTTAAGCAAGTTGTTCCCTCATACGAACTCACCCTTAGAACAATCTGAAAAGTTATCAGCAAATAATGAAAAGTATGCCGGAAAAAATGAGGTGGCTAGAAACCCTGTCGCTAAGTTACCGCAGCTAGCCGAACAATTTACGGAAAAATTGGCGGATCTTATCGGTGATGAAACCATACAAGTATCGAGTAATGAATGGTGGCTACAAATTGCCTTAAGTAATCGTATTTTATTCCCTCTTGGCAGTGTAAAGCCGAGTACAACAGCAGAACAAGTTTTCCTTCAAGTCGCTGATATTTTACGTGATATTAGCAACCCCATTCAAGTCGAAGGTTTTACCGATAACCTAGTCATCAACACCCAGCAATTCCCCAGTAACTGGGAGTTGTCGACTGCACGTGCCTCCGCTATTGTTAAGCTACTGGTCACTAATGGAGTGTCACCGACGCGCTTATCGGCTATTGGTTACGGTGAATTTCAGCCGATTGCCGATAATAGTTCTGCTGCAGGGAGAGCCCAAAACCGTCGAGTAGTACTAATGATAGGTAAATATCCGCGTCAACGCCCTAAGCTGAAGAGTGTCAACTCTTCAGCAATACCTTCTGTAGCAGCAGGGTCAACAACGGTTATGGATGTGATTAATCGTGAAAGTAGTGATGGTTCGAATATCAACAGTAGAGAGAAAAATAATCCCAGTGTATCAAGCCCGTTATCACCGTCGTCTACTGAGGTGGATTCCACCCGCACAGTTGCTAAAAATCCCGATAGTGATAGCATCCAACCTATTACTTTAGACAATGGGGAGTATCTATTTACCAACGGTATTGAAACCCCCCGCGAGCGTTTAAAAAATACCAGCCCTCCCGCACAAGAATAAGCGGCTAATAGCTCAACTTTACTAAATGAGGCATAGAATTTGCTGAATATAACGATAGTCGCCATAGAAGTGACTAAATAATGACAGTTAGTCTTCATGGTTATAGAAGAGAAGAGAAGAGAAGGACACTACTGAATTAACGGAATGTTAATAACACAACAAAAGGTGAAATAAACACCGTGCAAGTTTGGACAGTCGCCAATCAAAAAGGAGGAGTAGGTAAAACTACCACCTCTATCGCGCTTGCGGGCTTAGCTGCAGAGCAGGGCAAGCGTGTCTTACTGATCGACCTCGACCCGCAGGGCTCATTAACGTGTTATTTTGGCGCAAATCCCGATCACGTGCCAATCAGTGTGTTTACTTTATTCCAAGATAAATCGGTTATTTGTTTAGAAAGTATCATGCAGCTATTATTGCCCACAGGCTTTGATGGTCTGAGCTTACTCCCCGCATCTAGCGCCCTAGCCACACTAGAGCGGTTAGCCGTAGGTAAGGGCGGCCTAGGGCTGGTTATTAGCCACACTATTGCCCAAATAAAAGATGAATTTGACTTAGTCATTATTGACTCACCTCCTGTACTTGGCGTCTTACTGATTAACGCGCTAGCGGCCTGTGATCGTTTAATTATTCCCGTGCAAACAGAGCATCTCGCCTTAAAGGGCTTAGAGCGTATGTTACATACCTTGCGCATGCTCGATCAGTCACAGCATAGAGCACTGCGCTATGTTATTGTCCCCACCATGTTTGATCAGCGCACACAGGCGTCAGTCATCGCCTTAAAAACCATCCGTCACCAGCATGGCGTAGACGCATGGTTAAGTAAAATTCCTATTGATACTCGCTTACGAGACGCTAGCAGGGCAGGCGTGCCGCCGCATCTTTTTGACGCTAATAGCAGTGGTATTATTGCCTATCGTAGTTTGTATCGCTGGCTATTAAAAGATCAACAAAAAAATAAGCCTCCTTATAAAAATTATCAGCAGTTAGCGAGTGTGTAAGAAACAATGACAACACGAAAAAAACCGCAACAACAGCTGAATTCATACTTTACTGAGTTACTAACAGAGTTAGAAGAGCCGGTCATTAGTGAGCCAGTGGAAGCCGAGACAAAAAGTAAGGCTAGCGTTGAAAAAACGTCGTCAGCGCGTGTCCAAAAACTGGAAGCAGAAGCCAGTATTACCCCCAAGGTTCCCCCCGAGCCTCGCATAAAACGCATAGCCGTAAGCCCTTCATCAACAAGTGTTAACGTGAATAACACTATTGTAGATAGCGTCGACACAGCCACTGTAGACACTTCAGCGCACTATCAAAGCAGTATTGTCAGCTCACAAGTTGCCAAGCCCCATATTACTGAGTCGTCTAACATCTCCAAACAATATCTCCCTCAGGTGAAGACAAGCGCAGCTCGTATAGAACAATTACCTCTGCATAAAAACCAGGTGGTTGATGATGAACAACGGTTACAGCAGGAAAAGCTACAACGCTTATTAAGAAACCTAGCGCCGACTAAAAATGAAATAGAGATCGAGCCAGATACACAAAAAATCATAGAAGAAAAAATACTGGGACATACAGTAGATGATGCCGATATTGATGCTTCGCTAGAAGCTATGGGACTGAATACTCCCTATCGATGGCAAGCCTTAAGTAGTGAATGGGTAGACCATGAGGGAGCGGTAAAGGCTAGACCTAATTGGGCACAAGAACGCTTCGATATTTTGCTGATGAGTGTCAATGGCGTCAATTTAGCCGTGCCACTAGCCGCTTTAGATGCTATTTATCCTCTTGAAGAGGAGTTAACGCCTTTATTTGGTCAGGCAGAGTGGTTTATGGGGCTGCAAAAAACCTTAATAGGGAATATCAATGTTATCAACACTACACAGTTTGTTATGCCTGAACGTTATGACAAAAGCGCTGAAAATGCATTTAAGTTCAATGTTGCCATCAATGGTTCAGGATGGGGCTTAGCCGTAGACGACATCGATCAGCCTATTGCCATCAATCCTGACGATATTCGCTGGCGTGTAAATCGCGCACAGCAACCGTGGATGGCAGGCACCGTTAAAGAGCATATGTGCGTGTTACTAGATATTCCAACTCTAGCCGAGATGTTCACTAAAAAACATAATAGGCATGAACCAGAGCTAGCGAGTGATTAGGCAGGTTCTTGCCGCTTATGCTAATAATAAGCGGAATTAGCACGATTATTTTATGTTAATAACTGGCATAGCCAGCAGGGTTAACTATAGTAATAAGAGACGATTGTATTGATAGAGGATGAATAAATGGCAAGTAATACGGCACAAACAAAAGCTAGTGATGATCCCGTTCTGCAGTGGGTGACTTTCCGTCTTGCTGGAGAGACCTACGGGGTCAATGTGATGCAAGTGCAGGAAGTACTCAGACATTCAGATATTGCGCCAGTGCCAGGGGCTCCAACCTATGTACTCGGTATTATTAACTTACGCGGTAATGTCGTCACGGTAATCGATAGCCGTCACCGCTTCGGCCTAGAGCCCGGAGAGCTAACTGAAAGCACACGTATTGTCATTATCGAAGCTGATAGTCATGTCATTGGTATCCTTGTGGATAGCGTGGCAGAAGTCGTGTATCTACGCCAATCGGAAATAGAAACGGCGCCCAATGTGGGTAACGACGAAAGTGCTAAATTTATTCAGGGCGTGTGCCATAAAAACGACGAGCTGTTAATCCTAATTGAGCTAGATAAACTGTTAACCGATTCCGAGTGGGCAGAAATGAATGATGTATAGGAAAGCTTTAAACACGTCATGGGCGAACAGCATAAGCGAAGAATAGCCAATCTTTGCGTTACAACGCTTCGCCATAGGTTCACCATTATTGGCGTTTCGTGCCTTGTGAGAGGCTATTTTTCACTTTTCCCAGACTTATGCATAACTTCCCAGTGAGAGGCGGTAGAAAATCATGAACCTAGCCATTGAAACACTCCAGCCCCTAACACAGTGGTCGGGGATTACCGAAGCACAGCTACTGCCCATGATATTCGCCTGTGGCGCTGTACTAGCCTTGTCTATCCTTTGGCTAAGTCACAGAAGAACCAGCGCATTATCCCGAAATATGGACCGCCTGCAACACGATCTACGCGTCGCTAATAGTAGCGCCATCGGTATGGGACAACAGCTGCTCTGCCTAGAAAAAAAGCTTCATGGTCAGAAACAAAAAGTGCAGCAAATTTCCCAAGAAAAAGCCAACGAAAAATCAGTAAAACTTACCGTAGTCGATAAACATCAAAGTAGTCAACGTTTCGCCAATGATATTGATCTGCCTGCTGATGCCGTCTACGAAAAATCTCGCCAGTTATTAGCGCAAGGTGCGGATATACAAGAAGTGATTAAACAAAGTGGCTTGTCGTATAGTGAAGTTTCATTGATGAAGACCTTAGCGCGGTAGGTGTTAAGAATGCACGAAAACTGCTTCTCAGTAATTGTTCTTGTATCGCCTAGAGGGCTTTGAGCCCTAAGATTATCATTTGAAAGAGTGTCTAACTAAAAGGATTTATTAGCTCAACCCCAAGTCCTGCAAAGTCTTTCACATTACGAGTGACTAGCGTTAGGTCATAGGTCAGGGCAGTGGCGGCAATCTGTTTGTCTAGGGCATTTTGTGGATGGGGTACTCTTAGATGACCCCATACTAATGCTTCGGTGGTGGTAAAGTCTAGAATACTGTTTGTGTATTCACTCGATAAGGTATCTAACCAAGTGGCTAATTTATTGGCTTGTGGGATGTCGCCCCGGTGGCGAATCAAGTCAACGCCCCGTCTTAATTCGCCAATAGTAATCACACTTAAAAAGAGTGCTGCCTTGTCTTTATTAGCTTGTTTAAAAAACCGATTAACCCCGCTATTGGCTTTGCTCTTTTTGCGTAATTCACTGATTACGTTGGTATCAATTAAATACATTATTGGCCTTATCATCTTCAACTCTGACGAAGTCAGTATCCGTCCCTACATTGGGGATAGCCAGTAAAGCTTCTGAAAAACTGCGTTTTTTAGGCATGAGCAGGGCCGTTTTTAATATACTGCGGTGTTCCGCTTCAGCGCTGATACCTAATACCCCTGCACGCACTTTCAGTGCCTTAATAATGTCGTCGTCAACATTTCTTACCGTTAAATTACCCATGTCACCACTCGCTCTGCTTTATTTATTGCTTAATGGTCAAATGCTAGCATTGCTATCATTAAAGTGCAATCATTGATGGCATGTTGTAAGGCTTGTTTTAGCCGTAGTGGCGAAGGGTTATGGCTGGGTGAGTTGTATTCGGGTTTGGATGCTGAGGGCTTTGCTTTTTCTAATTATCGGTTTGAAGGGGGCGGGGGTGTTAGTTTTTGCTTGGCAGCGGCGTGAGATTTGCAATGGTTTCGCTTTTATAGCGAGTTTATTTGAATGAAAAGTGTCCTTGTTTTTCACCCTACGGGCAGCAGAACTGTTCACATTCTTTCCAGACGAATGTGTCTTTGCTTGTCCATAGAAAAGTAACCAAAAGACAAAAGGGTAGGGAACCGTTTTGGGTATCTGTAAGATGGGCGTTAGCCCGAAGCACAGGACGTGCTGAGTCCAACGACACCCTTTATTCAGCCCTTGCCCTACTGGGACGTAGGGTACTTGAAAATGCAGGAGCATATTTTTTATCGGGTGCCCAAGCAGTAGATTTATAGCAAATGTCGGCTTGATGTCACGTGACCTACAAGGATGTAGGGAATGCAGGTTTTGCAGGAGCAAAAATCTGTCCGTGTGGCGCAACGCCTTAAGCCAACGTCGTGTTGGATTACCCCCTGCTATGGATCTTCTGTTTGGCTGGATAGAAAGGGGTTGGAAATAAAAGAAGAGTCTATATTGTTTTTTTAGAAGCGTCTTGTATCAATATTTTAAAAATGATTAATTTGTGTAAAAGAAAAAACAACTATTATTTGTCCATAAAAATTTCCCGGGACAATACCGTTATTTAGCGAAGAATTTTTCTGCAGGTGATGATTGGGAGGTGTTTGCTATTGGTGAAAAAGCCTGTGTGCAAAAATAGTTTCATTTAATTCCTAAGGGCGTCAGGGTGTTGGGTTATGATATGCCTATGATGGCGGCGAATAATGCTAGCCCTAGAGTAAGAGATTTTTCTTTTCAGTTGACGCGCGCGGATGCTTTAGAAAAAGTATTGTTGCGACAAAAAAATATGGCTTAAATCCCGATGTTATTTTGGCTCACCCTGGTTGGGGGGAGGGATTGTATTTGAAAGAAATTTTTCCGCAGGCTAAGTTAGTGTATTTTTTTGAATTCTTTTTTAGTACGACGCAATACAATATTAATTTTGATCCAGAATTTCCTTCAAGCCTTAAGCAGAAAATCAATTATCGTTTGTCGAATGCCTCGACTTTACTGTCTTTGGATATTGCCGATGTGGGGGTTACGCCTACTCAGTGGCAATTGAGTACGCACCCCAAAGAATTTCATTCTAAGATTAACGTTATTCATGATGGTGTGGATACTGCAGTGGTAAAACCTATGGGGGTTGAGCAGCTGATGTTTAACAATACCTCGCAAGGGGATATTGTTTTATCTACGGAAGATGAAATCATTACTTATTCTGTGCGAAATTTAGAACCTAGCCGAGGTTTTCACCGTTACATGCGAGCCTTGGTTCGCTTGCAAGAAATTAGACCTAATTCGCGTTTTATTATTGTGGGCGGAGATGAAAAGAGTTATTCGCCTAGTCACCCGTCGGGAAAGTCGTGGCGTGAAGTGATGCTGGATGAAGTGGGAGACCAGCTAGATCTACAGCGGGTTATCTTTTTAGGTAAGGTGCCTTATACGCATTTATTAACGTTATTTTCTATGACGGCATTGCATATTTATTTTACCACACCATTTGTGTTGTCGTGGTCAATGCTGGAGGCGATGGCTTGCGAAGCGACGGTGTTAGCCTCATCAACAGAGCCCGTAGTCGAAGTGATTAACGATGGTGATAATGGCGTGCTGTTCGATTTTTTGGATGAAGATAATTTACTTGAGCAGGTGGATCGCTTAATGGAAGATGAATCTATACGCAAGGCGATAGGCCAACGAGCAAGACAAACCGTAATTGAAAATTATGATTTGCAGACGCGCTGTTTACCACAGCAGGTTGCATTGATTGAGGGGTTTTTTAGCTGCGAATATTTTTAGGGCGAATTTAAAAAGTTCCCTAAAGTTCGAAATGGCTTGGTAGAAGGAGTGCGTCTTTCTTAGAGTATTTTATTGATTCGGAGCTAAGGTAGGTTTTCTACTGAAAAATCTTGTCGCTTATGAATGATAGTCAATATGTTGCAGGCGTCATTTTTTATTTCATATAAGATGCGATAAGAATAAATATGGAGTTCGCAGATGTTGGGGTTAGCAATTTCGGGAACCATTTTCCCTAGATGGGGTAAAGTATCTAATCTATTAGTTTTCCTGCGAATGTCTTGAGCGGTTTTCTTTGCGTAGTGGGGAGAATCTTTGGCAATAAAATCATAGATCAATTTAAGGTCTGCTTTGGCTGGATGTGACTAGATTACCATGAATCAATATCCTGCTTGAGTTCGTCATTTGTTAGTGTTTGCCCTTGTTCAACGGCTTCTTGACCTTTTCTAGCTTTATCTAAAACATAAAGCTGATACATGATCTCTTCCATATCAGCATTTTCTGGTAGTTGATTGATGCTGTTTAGAGCATCTTGTTTAGCGGCTTGCATAATATGACTCTCCCGTGAGGTAAGGTGAGGTGGTTAAAATTCTGAAAATACATGGCTTGCGTTTGATGTTGTTTTTGTATATTAACAATTAATCATTGGGATGTAAAAGTTTGAAGCTACAAGTTTGAAACTACAAGTTTGAAGCTACCAGTATTTGATAGCGAGTGTTGAATAGTTGCTTATAAACTCGAAATAGCTTGAAAAATTTATTTCAAAAAACGACAGTCATCCAGCACGGCTTGAAATTTGCCGCTATAAACTTACCCCATCCTTATTCCCTTCCGTAAACATCATCTAAGCGAACAATATCATCTTCGCCTAAATAAGCGCCGGATTGTACTTCGATGATTTCTAGTGGAAATTTACCGGGGTTGATGAGTTGGTGTACTTCACCTAGCGGGATATAAGTGGATTGATTTTCACTTAACAGCATGGTTTTTTCACCGCAGCGCACTTGTGCAGTACCTTGTACTACCACCCAGTGCTCAGCGCGATGGTGATGCATTTGGAGTGAGAGTTGAGCGCCAGGATTAACAACGATGCGTTTGACTTGGAAGCGTTCGCCCGCATCAATGGAGTCATAATAGCCCCAAGGGCGATAGACTTTTCTGTGTATGCTGGCTTCGCTACGGTCTGCTTGTTTGAGTTGTTGGACAATCGTTTTTACGTCTTGCACGCGGTCTTTATGCGCGACCATAATAGCATCGTCTGTCTCGACCACGATAATATGTTCTAAGCCAATACTGGCAATCAATTTACGGTCTGCCTGTAAGTAACAATCTTTATTATCTAAGGCGATAATATCGCCATCACCTTTTTTCAGTACATTACCGTTTTCATCTTGTTTTGATACGTCCCAAAGGGCAGACCATGAGCCTACATCATTCCATTGGGCATCAAGGGGGACGATGACAGCATCTTGGGTTTTTTCCATTACGGCATAATCAATAGAGTCATCTGGGCATTGCTTGAAGATTTCGGCATCTATGCGGGTAAAGTCAATATCTTTACTCGCGCTGCTGAGGGCTTGTTGGCAAGTGTGGAAAATGTCAGCTTGGTATTTTTCTAACTCCTCCAGGTAACGCGAGGCTTTAAAGAGAAACATACCGCTGTTCCACAAATAGTCGCCTGAAGCTAAGTAATTATCGGCGGTAGCTTGATCGGGTTTTTCGACAAACTGGTCGACTTTTCGGGTATTGGCGTTGATGTTTTTACCCGCTTTGATGTAGCCATAACCCGTTTCTGCAGCATTAGGCACGATACCAAAGGTGACTAATTGATCATTTAAGGCGGCGGTTTCTGCTGCGATGACGGCCTTTTCAAAAGCCGCAATATCACTGATCACATGGTCTGCAGGTAGTATGAGTAATAGTGCATCAGGCTGAGATAAGGCAGCTAAGGCAATCGCTGGTGCGGTGTTGCGGCCAAAGGGTTCTAACATGATGTCGGTAGCCTTGGTGTCTAGTGCGCGTAATTGTTCCGCTACCATAAAACGATGGGCTTCATTGCAAATCACCATGGGGGGGGCAATGCTGAGCTTGTCTTTATCGAATTGGTGAAGACGAGTGACGGTTTCTTGGAGCATGGTCTGATCCGACACTAGCGGTAAAAACTGTTTGGGATAAAGCGAGCGAGAATACGGCCAAAGGCGGGTGCCAGAACCACCAGATAAGATTACAGGTAAAATCATAGGGTTTTATCTTTGTTAAAGTCAGCTTTTAGCATCAGTATAGCTTGCAGGAAAGTCTAGCATCTCTGTTGCGGTGTTGAAAGATTGGTGGTGGATTGGGTTAGACGTGAGAAGTTAGATGCGCGACGTTTTAAAACACAAAAGCCTTAAACAAATACTATTGATTTAGTTCGTCATTACCGCGAAAGCTGGAGCCCATAGTCAATAAGGCAACGCTCTTCCAGCATAGCTACCAGCCTTCACTGGCATGAGGAGTTAGTGTTTTTTAAAGCGTCTCACCTCTTACCACCGGGTCACTTGAAAAGAATACACTCCATTTCAGGCGCGCTGTGAATATGTCCCTATACGCTCAGCTTCGGCATCCATGCCTCAGATGG
>JBLHJR010000054.1:0-21605 GCA_047619205.1 Candidatus Endobugula sp.
GGACAGCCTCCTAGTGGTAGTTCATAGATCGATTATCGGTATATAAATTCGTACTACTGCACTGCTTTTTGTGCGCCAGCTGTCGTCTTTAGGATTATGAATTAATACGGGTGATCGGCGTTATTAGTAAACAGTGCATGGTTTGTCAGAAAGTTATGCCTTACAATGGTGATATTTGAATGAAATCACTGAACCTAGTGGTTTGCCGCCAAAATCCGCTAACTAGGTATATTATGCAGTCCTTTGCTATAGCCCCCTCTATTTTATCCGCGAACTTCGCCTGTATTGGTGAAGAAGTTGACTCGGTTTTAGCTGCTGGGGCAGATATTGTGCATTTTGATGTCATGGATAATCATTACGTCCCTAATCTTACTATTGGGCCTATGGTCTGTTCTGCCTTACGTAAGCATGGTGTGACAGCCCCCATTGATGTGCACTTGATGGTTGATCCAGTGGACGATTTGATTAGTATGTTTGCTGATGCGGGTGCGACCTATATTACTTTTCATCCAGATGCCTCGCGCCATATTGATCGTTCATTACAATTGATTAAACAAAAAGGCTGTAAAGCGGGTTTAGTGTTAAATCCTGCGACACCTTTGGATGGTATTCGACATGTGTTACCTGAACTTGATATGCTGTTACTGATGTCCGTAAATCCTGGTTTTGGTGGGCAAAAATTTATCCCCTACACCCTCGACAAACTACGCGAAGCGCGAGCGGTGATTGATGCACTAGGAACTGAGACACGTTTAGAGATAGATGGTGGTGTCACTATTGATAATATCGCTGATATAGCAGCAGCGGGTGCAGATACTTTTGTGGCGGGTTCGGCTATATTTGGTTCAGAAAACTACCAAGCAACGATTGAGACCATGCGTCAGAAATTGGCGAGTGTTCGTTGATTCTTTATGTGGAGCCTAGCAACCGCAGTTGATCGCGAAAGTATGCACAAGTTTTTGATGCCCCTAGAAAATGTTAGTATTCGCTCTCGACCAAAGGTCGCCACTAGAGACTAACTTGTGTTGCAAGGTAAGGGGTGTGAAGCAGGACGCGGAAGTTTTTACACCATATTTTGCATAGCTTTTTTCCGTCAAGCGGCACCGAGGTACGCCAACTGCGGTTTCCAGCTTGAATAATCATTCTTTACCAGCGTTTAAATAATAATGACTCCTGAAAAATTTTCACAATTAGAGACTGACGGCTTTAATCGTATTCCAGTAATGCGAGAGTTTATAGCGGATTTAGAAACTCCCTTATCGGCTTACCTAAAATTGGCTAAAGGCGCTTATTCTTATTTGTTTGAATCAGTCCAAGGTGGAGAGAAGTGGGGGCGATACTCTATTTTGGGTTTGCCCTGCCGCACCTTGTTAAAAGCCAATGGTGATCAAGTCACCATTGAAGTCGATGGCGAGATTACGGAAACACATAATGTTAGTGACCCTCTGGATTTTGTAGAACAGTTCAAAGCCCGTTACCGTGCGCCGGAGCTACCTAATTTACCCCGTTTTCACGGTGGACTAGTGGGTTATTTTAGCTACGATTGTGTGCGTTATGTTGAGCCTAAGTTAAAAGCGGGGGTGCGTAAAGATGTTATCGGGCACCCCGATATATTGCTCATGGTGTCGGATGAAATATTGGTTTTTGATAACCTTTCCGGCACAGTTAATTTTGTCGTAATGGCTAATCCTCAAGTAGATGATGCCTTCAATAAGGCGCAGCAACGTCTAGATGAGCTGGGGAGAAAGTTACAGTTGCCGTTGCCAGTGTTACCCGCGATCAAGTTACAGGCGGAAGACAGGGCTGAACAGTTATTTACTTCTCATACAGGTGAGGTGGCATTTTCTGAGTCCGTTAAGCGTATCAAGGACTATGTTTTGGAGGGAGACACTATGCAAGTGGTTATATCCCAGCGTTTGTCTATGGACTTTGACGCAGAACCTCTGAACCTCTATCGCTCATTGCGTAGTTTGAACCCTTCACCTTATATGTACTTTGTCGATTTGGGTGATCATCAAATCGTGGGTTCGAGCCCCGAAATCTTGGCGCGCTTAGAAGATAACGAAGTAACAGTTCGACCGATTGCGGGCACTCGCCGTCGAGGCTATAGCGAAGCCGAAGACCTAGCGTTAGAGAAAGAGTTGCTAGCTGATCCGAAAGAGATTGCTGAACACTTAATGTTGATTGATTTAGGCCGTAATGATGTCGGCCGCGTGGCTAGAATTGGCACGGTAGAACTATCAGAGAAAATGATTGTTGAGCGCTATTCTCACGTTATGCATATCACCTCGAATGTAACCGGGCAGTTGCGCGAAGGCTTAACAGCCATGGACGTGTTACGCGCGGCACTGCCGGCAGGCACCTTATCTGGAGCACCAAAAATTCGTGCCATGGAAATCATTGATGAATTAGAAACGGAAAAACGCGGTATTTATGGAGGTGCCGTGGGTTATTTAGCATGGAATGGCAATATGGATACTGCTATTGCTATTCGTACTGCCGTTATTAAAAATGGCAAAATTTATATACAAGCAGGGGCGGGTGTAGTCGCTGATTCTATTCCCGCGTTAGAGTGGAAAGAAACTATGAATAAAGCTAGGGCTTTATTTAGAGCGGTAGATAAGGTGATATAAATTATGTTTACAAAGAATCATTTTTACAAAAAAATCATCGGAGCATTTCTTTTGCTAAGTGTGTTGTTAAGCGTTCTGGCGTTATCATTTTCTACCGTAGTCGCTGAAAAAGCGGGAGATGGGGCAATGGATAATGAAAAAATAGATGTGTTGATTAAGCGCTTTGATACTGAGGCTAAGGCTCGGCCAGGCTTTTGGCAATTAACCCATGAGGATATGGAGATTTATGTTATTACTGATGAACCTGCAAATCGAATGCGTATTATTGTGGAGATCGCGGATACTGCACAATTGGAAAAGCAGCATTTGCACCGCCTAATGCAAGCTAACTTTGACTCGGCCTTAGATGCTCGCTATGCCATTGCGCAAGAAAGTTTATGGAGCGCTTATATTCATCCATTGTCTTCATTGTCAGAGCACGATTTTTTCTCGGGGCTTGCTCAAGTGATTACCTTGGCGAAAACATTTGGCTCAAGCTTTTCTTCGGGGGCCTTATTTTTTGGTGGCGGGGATAGTCAGACAGAGCAAGAAAATCTGTATCAAGCACTACTGAAAAAAGGGCTGTCGGTTTAAAAATAAAAAACATTATGAGACCTTTACACGGAAGATGACTTTGCTTTCAGGCTAGGAAAAAACGCACGGAAAGTGGGATTTTATAGGTGTAAATGACCGATTGACTACGTTTTTAACGCGGCATGAAAGCAAAGTGGCTTGAGTGCAAAGGTTTCAGTATTGAGCATTAAGATAGTGAACCATATGAGAGGGGTTTTCGGGTGCGTTTCGGTGAGGGGCATTATTTCCCCTTGCGTTTATCAAATGTAAATTATAGGAAGCACTAATGTCTGGTCTGCAAAAAAACAGGCATAGCTTGTCTGGAATATTTATTATTATTCAAACTGTTCGCCGACTTTTAGGTGAGCACCCGAAAATAACTATTTTTCTCTCTATTAGCTTATCTATTGTTGGTTTAGCAGTTCTGTTTAGTAAAAGTTTTTTTTGCAAAAAGATACGGTTGATTTTAAATATATCTGGCTTGCGGGCCAGTTATGTAATGAGAGTGTTAATCCATACTCACAAGTTTTTCGCGATATTGGCGAAGAGATGTTCAAAGGCTATAATCGTCCCTTGTACTGGTTGTATCCACCGCATATGTGGGTGTTTAGCCGACCTTTTGCATTGCTCGAATATGAAACAGCAATGACATGGTGGCGTATATTAAGTGGAGGTTTGGCTTTAGCGGGGATTTACTATCTAGCGATAGCATTGATTAAAGCTGGAGTTAAGTTGAGTTTTATGCGGTTTTCAATGTTGTTGTTTTTTGTGGGTGCAATGTCTGCGACTTCAATATGTATTAGTCTTGGGCAAACACAATTATTTCATTTTTCGCTATATCGGTATTTATATACGCTTTTTTGGCTCAAAATAAAGTGGCTATGACATTATCTATATTTCTGCTGATGTTAAAGCCACAAATAGGCATCATTTTTTGCTTTTTTCTGTTGCCTAATCGTTTTTGGTTCGGTACTTTGTTGGTGTCGACTATTGCCGTAGTTCTATTGAGTTTGCAGCCGCTTTTCATTGATGACCCTTTAGTTACAATAGGCAATTACCTTGAGATTTTGCGAGTCTACTATCCTAAAATCACTTCTAATGAAGCGATAAATATGACGGGGTTGAGGCATTTTATTTATTTAGTGGTAGGTGTCAGTCTACCTCCGATAATATTTGTTCTCACCGCTATATTAGGCGCGGTTAGCCTTGGGTTTTGTTGGCGGAGGAGAGCCAAAGAACCATTGGATGAAAATCAGTATCAGTTGTTGATAGGTGTTTTGCTTATCTTGTTTATACTCGTCCCAATGCACATATATTACAGTATAATAATAGCGCCACTTATAGTGCTAATCGTTAAGCGATCGGTTATTGTGCAGGCTGCAACGGCATTGTTTTTGTTGATGGTGTTCCGTAGTAACAACCTTGCTTCGCTAACGGGCTTTTATTCTGACGAAAATAAACATTCTATAGGTTCATCTATAGAGGTTGTTAGCGGTATGCTTTTGATTGGTTTTTTCCTTTGGATTTATTTTCGTAGGTTTAGAGAAATGCTACCTGATAAGTTAAAAAAATAAATTTAGGATATTTTTTGTTATGTTATTAATGGTCGATAATTACGACTCCTTCACCTACAACGTCGTGCAATATTTTGGTGAGCTTAAGGCTGAAGTTAACGTTGTGCGTAACGATGAAGTCTCGGTGGCGGATATTGAGGCAGAACATCCTGAATATGTGGTTATTTCGCCGGGTCCTTGTACTCCCAATGAGGCGGGTATTTCACTACAGGTAGTGGATTATTTTGCGGGTAAGATACCCTTGTTAGGTATTTGTTTGGGGCATCAAAGCATTGCCCAAGCCTTTGGCGGAAAAATTGTTCGTGCAGCAAAAGTGATGCATGGGAAAGTATCGCCTATTTATCATAATAATATAGGTGTTTTTGTTGATTTACCCAAGCCTTTTAATGCTACTCGTTACCATTCCTTAGTGATCGATAAAGATACCTTACCTGATTGTTTGGAAGTAACGGCGTGGACACAAAATGAGGATGGTTCTATGGGCGAAATTATGGGTATCAAACACCGCGATTTAGCGGTTGAGGGCATGCAGTTTCATCCCGAATCTATACTGACTGAACATGGGCACCAGCTTTTGGAAAATTTTTTAAACCGCTATAAGGCTGGTAAATTAGCCCCTTAGGAGAATAATGATGAATATTCAACAAGCAATAAGTGCAGTGGTTGAGCAGAATGATTTAAGTCAGCATGATATGGCTTTGGTGATGCGTCAGATAATGACGGGTGCAGCAAGCCCCGCACAAATTGGTGGGTTTTTAGTGGCTTTGCGCATGAAAGGTGAAACGGTAGATGAAATTACCGGTGCAGCGCAAGTCATGCGTGAATTAGCAACACCGGTGTCAATCGCGGCCGATCATTTAGTGGATACCTGTGGTACGGGTGGTGATGGGGCCAATTTATTTAATGTCTCAACTGCCGCTGCGTTTGTGGTGGCCGCTTGTGGCGGTAAGGTGGCAAAGCACGGTAACCGCTCTGTTTCTAGCTCCACCGGGAGTGCGGATGTCTTAGAGGCCGCAGGTGTACATTTAGATATCACTCCAGAGCAAGTAGCGCGTTGTGTTGAAGAGGTGGGTGTTGGTTTTATGTTTGCACCTGCGCATCATAGTGCAATGAAACATGCGATTGGCCCGCGTAAAGAGCTAGCCATGCGCACGATTTTTAATATGCTAGGGCCTATGACTAACCCTGCGGGGGTAAAGCGTCAAGTGATCGGTGTGTTTGCTGCTGAACTGTGTCGCCCAATGGCGGAAGTGTTACACAAGCTAGGCAGTGAGCATGTGTTGTTGGTTCATGCTAGTGATGGACTGGATGAGTTCACCCTGTCGGGTAGTACGCATGTGGCAGAATTAAAACAGGGCGTAATTACTGAATATCAAGTCAGCCCCGAAGATGTGGGTTTATCGACGGCTACTCTAGAAGGGCTGTCAGTGAACTCAGCAGATCAGTCTTTAGCCTTGATTATTGATGCGCTTGGTGCTCGAGCTAATCCGGAATCCTATCGTGCCGCAGATATTATTGCGTTTAACGCGGGTGCAGCAGTGTATGTTGCGGGTATTGCCGATAGTTTAGTAGAAGGCGTACGTATGGCTGAGGATGCTATAGGTAGTGGTTTGGCTAAAGCTAAAATTCAAGAGCTAGCTGCGTTTACAGATTGTCAGCAAGCGTAGATTAAAGGTTAGGTGTCAGACATCCAGATGTTTTACTTGCCACGCTCAGATTTTTAAAGCGTCTCAGGTCTCACTTGTTTTTATTTGTAAGGAATTATTATGTCTACCCCCACCGTACTGAAAAAAATCATTGCGAGAAAATACGAAGAGATTGCGCAAAGAAGCCAGTTAATCTCTATTGATACATTGAAAGCTCGCGCCGCAGAACAGCCTCCTTGTCGTGGTTTTGTCCAGGCGATGGAAAATAAACTGGCGGCTAATCAGTCAGCCGTTATTGCTGAAATAAAAAAAGCATCTCCAAGTCAGGGAGTTATTAGAGAACCGTTTGATCCTGTTGATATTGCTAAGCGCTATGAATCAGCAGGTGCTGCTTGCTTATCCATATTAACGGATGTAGATTTTTTCCAGGGTGCGGATCAATACTTAATCGATGCGCGTAATGCGGTTAGCTTGCCAGTGATCCGCAAAGATTTTATCGTCGATGAATATCAATTATATGAAGCTAGAGCCATGGGAGCCGACTGCATACTATTGATCGTTGCGGCTTTAGATGCGCAAACCTTAAAAAGGCTAAATGATCTTGCCCATGGTTTAGGCATGGATGTCTTGGTTGAAGTGCATAATGCTGAAGAATTAAGTCTTGCTCTCGAGTTGCCGAACCGTTTAATCGGTATTAATAATCGCAACCTACATACTTTTGAGACGAATTTAGAGACAACGTATGCGTTGTTAACGCAAATTTCTGATGAGCGTATTATTGTCACTGAAAGCGGTATTCACACGCTGGAGCAGGTGCAGGCAATGCGTGACAACAATATTAATAGCTTTTTAGTCGGAGAGATCTTTATGCGGGCAGAAGATCCAGGTGAAAAGTTAGCTGCGATGTTTGGCTGATTTTTTATTGGATTTTTATTCTGGTTTTACTCTAGTTCTTAATTTCGGGAATTCAAGTTTAAAAAAAGGGTGTAAATTCGGCTTAACGGGTTCCGCTGACCACCATAGTTTTACCCGATACAGAGACTAGGCCTTGGCTTTCAAGGGTTTTTAATACACGACCTACCATTTCTCTTGAACAGCCGACAATACGACCTATTTCTTGGCGAGTAATTTTGATTTGCATACCGTTAGGGTGAGTCATGGCATCAGGTTCTTTACATAAATTTAGTAAAGTTCTAGCGACTCGGCCCGTAACATCAAGAAAAGCGAGATCACCGACCTTGCGAGTCGTGTTGCGTAGTCGATGTGCCATTTGTGAACACAGAGCCAATAAGAATTCGGGGTGTGATACTCTCAATTCATGAAAGTGACTGTAGCTGATTTCTGCAATGTCACAGGCTGCTTTTGCTCTTATGCACGCACTACGCTCTTCAACCGCCTCTTCAAATAAACCCATTTCGCCAAAAAAATCACCTTCATTAAGGTAGGCGACAATGATTTCTCGGCCTTCATCATCTTCAATGATAACGCTGACAGAGCCTTTAACGATATAATATAATCGATCACTCTTATCACCAGCGTGAATTAACGTACTTTTGGCAGTGTATTGTTGACGCTGACAATGAGTGAGCAATGTGTCGAGATTATCAATATGCGGGGTTAATGCTGTAACCACGGGTAACTCCTATGCCTACTTATGAGTATGTATGATCACTCAGGGCGAACGATTTATTCTTTATGCGTTAATAGTACCAGTAATTGTTCGCATGCGTGAGTGTTTAAATGTAAGTGGCATTTATCTAGCCTCAAGGCTAAACAGAACTAATGAAAGAGGGTTTTATGAAGGCAACAGTAAAATGGGTTGATAACGCGATGTTTTTGGGCGAATCGGGTAGCGGGCATAGTGTTATCATGGATGGCCCTGAAGACCACGGAGGACGTAATATGGGGATACGACCAATGGAAATGCTGCTCATCGGTGTGGGCGGTTGTGCTAGTTTTGATGTAATGAGTATACTTAAAAAATCTCGTCAGCAAGTCACGGGCTGTCGTGCTGAACTAATAGCTGAGCGTGCTGAAGGCGTGCCATCACCGTTCACTAAGATTCACCTGCAATTTATAGTGACAGGAAATAACCTAAAAGAAAAACAAGTAGAAAAGGCCGTGGAATTATCTGCAACAAAGTACTGCTCAGCCTCAATGATGATGGCAGCGGCAGGCGTTGAAATAAGTCATGGATATGAGGTTATAAGTGAGGCCTGAGCACGAAAACTGCTCCTCGGTAATTGCTCCTGCATTACTCTAATAAGCTACCTCCATGTAGCGATGCGTTTTCAGCGTACCCCTCGTCCAGAGGGGCAACGTCCAATGCGAGACGCTTTTTCGCTACGCGAAACTTTTCAAGTTATATCAAAGGGGCGCTTGCGCCTTAAAAGCGACTAACTTCTCACATCTTACGTCTCACATATGTAAAATGCGTGCAGTAGTTTTAAATATAATAAGTCGTCTTCGTCATCACTTTCGACATCAATTTCATGCCTAGCTTAATGGGTAAGGGGAACTCACTACCACCTGCATCTAAGGCGGTTTGTTGATGGCGCGCCTCATCTTTCAGCATTTCTTCAATAATAGCGCGGCTTTTGGTATCGCTTAAGGGCAGTTCTTGTAAATGTTTTTCTAAGTGCTGGCAGACCTGTTCCTCAGTAGCGGCGACAAACCCAAGGCTAACTTTATCGCTAATGGCACCTGCCAGCGCACCCATGCTAAACGATAGGCCGTAAAAGAATGGGTTGAGAAGACTGCTGCGACTATTGAGCTGTTGTAAGCGTTCATCACACCAATTGAGGTGGTCTACTTCTTCTTTAGCGGCTTGTTCCATTTCTTGGCGAATATGGGGTAATTTGGCGGTGAGCGACTGGCCTTGATAGAGTGCTTGAGCGCACACCTCACCCGTATGATTAATACGCATTAAACCCGCCGCATGTTGGCGTTCACTGTCGTTAAGTGAGCTTTCACTGTTATTTTTAGCGGGAGAAGGGTTGCCGCTAGCCTTGTTACCAGTAGCGAGTGTGCGTAAAACCTTGTCGCCTTCAGTAATAATACGATCGAAAAGAGAGAGGTGTCGGAGCGTATTCACTATAAAAACCTTTTAAAAATAGTAGACGCTTAACAGCATACAGGAAAACCGTCGTTTACAGAATGCTGCCAGCGTTTACAGCGCAAGCAAAAAGTATGTGGCAGCGCTATGCCAAACGCGACAATTTTTTAGCTTTTAGCTTTTTCACGCGCTATCGCACGATAAGCAATGTCATCCCGAAATAGAACATCGTCCCATGTGATGGCATGCGTCAGTTGATAGGCCTTAGCTTGTGCTTCAGTGACAGTATCACCTAAGGCGGTAGCACAGAGTACACGGCCACCATTAGTGACTACCTTGCCATCTTCTATTTTGGTGCCGGCATGAAAAACTTTACCAGTGTTAGCATCGTTATTATTACTATCAAGGCCACTAATGATATCGCCTTTACGATAGTTGGCGGGGTAGCCACCAGCGGCAAGAACAACACCAACAGCAGGGCGTGGATCCCACTCTGTTGTGCACTGATCCAGTTTTCCCTCTAACGCACTTAAACACAGTGCGGCTAAATCGGATTGTAAGCGCAGCATAATAGGCTGTGTTTCAGGATCACCAAAGCGACAATTATATTCGATAACGTTGGGAGTGCCATCTTCAGCAATCATTAAACCAGCATAAAGAAAGCCAATGTAATCATTACCCTCTGCAGCCATACCGGCAACAGTGGGTTCAATCACCTCTTGCATAATACGTTGATGAATTTCGGCACTCACAACGGGGGCGGGTGAATAAGCTCCCATGCCTCCAGTATTGGGCCCAGTATCGCCATTGGCTGCGCGTTTGTGGTCTTGACTGGTTGCCATTGCAAGACTGTTTTTGCCATCGACCATGACAATAAAGCTGGCTTCTTCGCCGACAAGAAATTCTTCGATAACCACTTTGCAGCCTGCTTCGCCAAAGGCGTTGCCAGAAAGCATATCGTTAACTGCCGCTTCAGCTTGTGCAAGAGTTTCTGCCACAATCACGCCTTTACCTGCGGCAAGACCATCGGCCTTGACAACAATAGGTGCGCCTTTCTCATGTAGATAAGCTAGCGCAGCTTTTTCTTCGGTAAAGGTCTGATAGTCACCTGTAGGAATATTGTGACGCTCTAAAAAATCTTTAGTGAAAGATTTTGAGCCTTCTAGTTGAGCAGCACCTTGGCTAGGACCAAAGCACTTTAATTGACGCGACTGAAAATAATCAACCACGCCGTCGACTAAGGGAGCCTCTGGGCCGATGATGGTTAAACCGACATTGTTGGCTTCAGCGAAATCCGCTAAGGCCTCGAATGCCATCGTATCAATAGCAATATTTTCCAATTTGTCTTCTAGCTCAGTGCCCGCATTACCTGGAGCAACAAATACTTTTTCTACGCCAACACCTTGAGCGGCTTTCCATGCTAAGGCATGTTCGCGCCCGCCAGAGCCAATGATAAGTATATTCATAGTGATACCTTTAAAAGGCGAGAGGTGAGGCGCGAGACGCAAGAGGCTTTAAAGCGTCTTACGTCTCGCGTCTTACGTCTCACAGTTTTTATTTAATGCCTAAAATGTCTCATGCCAGTAAATACCATGGTCATGCCATATTCATCAGCAGCGGCGATAACTTCGTCATCACGAATAGAGCCACCAGGTTGAATCACACAACTGATACCGACCTTGGCGGCGTTATCCATACCGTCGCGGAAGGGAAAGAAGGCATCGCTAGCCATTACTGAGCCGACTACGTTAAGTTCCGCATGCTCTGCTTTGATTGCAGCAATACGGGCAGAGTTGACTCGGCTCATTTGACCTGCACCCACACCAATGGTGCGACCATCCTTTGCGTAAACAATGGCATTAGATTTAACCATCTTAGCGACTTTCCATGTAAATAACAGATCGCGAATTTCACCTTCTGTTGGTTGGCGTTGGGTGACTACGGTTAAGTCGCTGGCGCTAATCATGCCAAGGTCACGATCTTGTACCAAAAGGCCGCCGTTAACACGTTTGAAATCTAGTGTCGCAGATGGACGTTGTAATTGTCCGCAAATTAATAAGCGAACATTTTTTTTGGTGGCAATAATCTCGCTCACCCCAGAAGCAACCGAGGGGGCGATGATGACTTCAACAAATTGTTTGTCGACAATGGCTTGTGCTGTTTGCGTATCTAATTCACGGTTAACCGCAATGATCCCGCCGAATGATGATTCGGGATCTGTTGCAAAGGCTTTTTCATAGGCGCGTAATAAATTACTGTCAATGGCAACGCCGCAAGGGTTGGCGTGCTTAACAATAACGCATGCTGGCTCAGTAAATAGCTTAACGGTTTCTAATGCTGCATCGGTATCGGCGATATTATTAAAGGAAAGTTCTTTGCCTTGCAATTGCTTTGCCGTGGCAACGCTAGCTTCCGGTGCATTAGCTTCTACATAGAAAGCACTGTTCTGGTGAGGGTTTTCACCGTAGCGCATATCTTGTGCTTTAACGAACTGGGTATTAAAGGTGCGTGGAAAATGTTCGTTGCCCCCAGGAACTAGACGCCCAAAATAATTGGCGATCATGCCATCATAAGCTGCTGTGTGCTCATACGCTTTAATCGCTAAATCAAAGCGCGTGTTATAGGTGGTGCAACCCTCGTTATTCGACATTTCATCGATAACGCTAGCATAGTCAGATACATTGACAATAATGTTGACAAAGGCATGATTTTTGGCTGCTGCACGTACCATGGTGGGGCCACCAATATCGATATTTTCTACGGCATCTGTTAGCGAGCAACCTTCTTTGGCGACGGTGTCTGCGAATGGATAAAGGTTGACGACGACAATATCGATAGCATTAATACCGTGCTCATTCATTACTTCAGCATCAACATCTCGACGAGCTAAAATACCGCCATGGATTTTGGGGTGTAATGTTTTTACACGACCATCCATCATTTCAGGAAAACCAGTATAGTCGGAGACTTCAATGGCGGGAATGTTATGCGCACATAATAAGCGATAAGTGCCACCCGTTGATAAAATTTCTACACGGTGTTGATGTAATGCTTGGGCGAAGTCGATGATACCGGTTTTATCGGACACACTAATTAATGCACGTTTAACCAAAACGAGATCAGTTTGGGACATGGGGTTTATATCCTGAGTAATAAAAATTAAGAATGCTAAAAAATGCTGAAGAGTTCAGCTTAGGCTAAAAAAGAAAAGGGATGAGCAGTAAAGCGCATCCCTAAAAATGATTCAATAATGGCTTAAAGTAGGCCGTATTGTTTCAATTTTTTACGTAAAGTCCCACGATTTAGACCAAGAATCTCAGATGCTTTAGTTTGATTCTGACGCGTATTTTTCATCACTACTTCTAGTAGTGGTGCTTCGATTTCTGCGAGCACCATAGTGTAAATGTCGCTAACCGCCTGGCCGTCCAAATTGCGGAAATAATTTTCCATCGTGGTTTCAACACAGGCACGTAATGATTGGTCTTGAGCGGTTTTTTCAATCGTCGTTACCGGACTAACTTCTTGTGTGGTGAAGCGTGATTCTAGCAGTGTGTTTTCAGCGGTGCTCATGCGGCTATTTCCCCTTTTAAATCTTTTGTTGTTAAAAATACTGGTGTTGAGAATGATGTTGTAAAAAAATGTTCTACAGCATGTAATTGTTCTTGTGTTGTTTCAATGCGGTTAAAGTACTGTCTACATTGTTTGTATTGATTGTGTGTGTCTATTGCTTGCCTATAGTTTTCTTCATGTTGCTGGTTACTTTGCTGCGCGACCAGCTGAGTACTCTGTTGTTTTAGATACCAACCTACATGTTTTCTTGCAATACGCACGCCGATTATATCGCCATAAAAATGGTGCAGCTGCTGCAAGTGCACTTTGAGTGTTGCACGCACTTCAATGTTACTAGGCTTTGCTAAGAAGGTACCGTGGGCTAAATAGTGATTAATCTCTCTAAATATCCAAGGATTGCCTTGAGCTGCGCGGCCAATCATTACCGCACTGGCGCCAGTGTAATCTAATACGGCTTTTGCTTTTTCTGGTGAAGTGATATCACCGTTAGCAAATACCGGTATGGTTAATGCGCCTGCAATTTCAGCAATAGTGTCGTATTCTGCGTCACCTTTAAATGCGCAAGCCCGAGTGCGACCGTGTACCGCCAAAGCACTGATGCCTGCTTGCTCTGCAATATTTGCAATCGTTAGGCCATTGCGGTGTTCTGGGCTCCAGCCAGTGCGTATTTTTAAGGTCACGGGTATATCGACGGCCTTAACAACGGCGGCCAAAATATCGGCGACTAATTTCTCATCGCGTAGTAGAGCAGATCCGGCTGCTTTTTTACACACTTTCTTCGCTGGGCAGCCCATGTTAATGTCGATAACATCTACGCCCATTGCCTGGTTAGAGCGAGCAGCAGCTGCAATGACTTCGGGATCGTTACCAGCTAGTTGAACTGAGCGAAGTTCAACACCTTTAGTCTTTTTCCTCGCAGTACCTGCTGTTTGTTCTTCTTGCTTGTCCTCTAGCACTGAGTGCAATGTAGACAGTCGTTGACGGCTTTTACGGCTCGACCATAAACGCTCATCAGATGTGACCATTTCCGATACAGTCATACCAGCGCCCAAGTCTCGACATAGTTGACGAAAAGGTCCGTCACTGACGCCTGCCATAGGAGCGAGTATGGTGGGGTTTTCAATTACCCAGGAGCCTATTTTAAACATGGAAGTCATCAGTTAGTTGTGCTGTTGATGGGTTTTTTACCTGCTGCGACACATGGACACCCTAACTGCTCTTATATTCTTGGATATATTTCCACGTGCTGTAGTCTGTTTTTTAAGCGAATTAACGCGCCACCACAAAGCCCATATCATACCGTCACCGCTCATTTGATGAAAGTAAAAATGTGAAAATTGATCATTTTTTGTCTGTTTTTGAGCAGGCGGCTAGTTTGTTGCAGTGATAATGTAGATCTGGTAGTTGACGGCACTTTCTCCAGGATCGACGATAGAGAGGGAAAGTTGTATGGCCTGTTCAGCAGGCATTAATTTTGCGCCGATTAATTCTCCTTTTAGGTATTCCTTGGGCTGAAAGTCTCTGCGGGCAACCGCTTGGTCGTGGATATTGCGAAATTCGAGTTGGAGTGCGGGGAAAGCTTGCTCAAATGGAGCGTTGTTGATGATAATCGCATCGGCGATTAATGCATTTTTTTCGTTGGGATGACTTCTTATGACTAAGTGGTTTGTGCGTATTTGTTGAATGTCAGCAAGATTGGGTAATTGGCAACCCAGCATTGCGCAACTTTTATGGTAGTAGCTGCGAAAAGGTTCGCGAGAACCTAACGTATCAAAACGCAACCAAGCAACCTGTGCTAGAAGTATCAAAGCCATTGATATGGCGCCTATTGCCCATGGCCAGCGCCGAGGTTTGATTGGTTGTTCATCTAAGGCTAAGATGTCTAATGTAATATCGTCTAACAGTATACTGTCTATGTCTATGTCTATGTCTATGTCTATGTCTATGTCTATGTCTACATCTACATCTACATCTACATCTACATCAAGAGAGTCGATCTTTTGGTGATGTTGTTCGGATGTTGGTACGTTAGCGGTTGGCGTAATATTAGTGGTAGTGTTCTGCTGAGCATCTTGTAAATCATTGGTAATAATGTCAATAAGTAGGGAGTCTACTTGCTTGTCATCGAAGGATTCATTTTTAGGCTGAATTAGGGCGGTTGGATCATTGAATGCTTGATCCCACTGCTCATTGTCTACCGGACCTACCGTCTTGTTTTCGTCTACAAAGGTATTATCGGAAACGTGATGTTTTGCTGTATTGCTTGCTAGGGCTGCATTTGCACTTGCTCTACTATCGATATTATTGACTGCGTGAATATGAGCGTTAAAGACGCTCAGGCAAGAGCCGCAGCGAACGCTTCCGTTAGCCACTTTAAGTGCTTCTGTTGTCACTCTGAATGCAGTGGCACATTGAGGGCATCGAGTGATAAGTGCCGTTATTTTACTCATGTTTTGTTTCTGTTTACTCCCCGTATCTCTTCTACGCTTATCTTTTACAGCCGCTTAGTCTGACCCATTCCTGTTTTTGTTCAACCGGGTCAAAATCTATAGCGTGCGAGTAGGCGTCCATTACGGCTTGAGCCTGGTGACTTAAAATACCAGATAAGCAAATTTTACCATGTGGTTTGATCAGCGCTAATAAGGTGTCTGCAAGCTCAGCCAACGGCCCCGCAAGAATATTGGCGAGCATAATGTCAGCTGCTTGGTTTGGGCAGTTCTCAGGCAGATGGATAGTGAAACGATCAGCGGTAAGATGATTACGTTGTAAGTTATCTTGGCTGGCAATAATCGCTTGTGGATCAATATCCACTCCTGTCGCTTGTTGTGCGCCAAGTAATAATGCGGCAACGCCTAAAATACCTGAACCGCAGCCATAATCAATGATGTGACTATTGCGAAAATTATTGCGATAACTATTGCGATAACTATTGCCCTCAGCATCATCAAGTGCCTGCGCAGCTAGCCACTGTAAGCATAAAAATGTGGTGGGGTGAGTGCCGGTGCCAAAAGCTAGGCCCGGATCTAAGAGTATATTGGTGGCCGTTGGGTCGGGCGGGGCAATCCAACTAGGGCAAACCCACAAGTGCTCAGCGCATTGAATAGGATGGTAGTTCTGCATCCATTCACGCTCCCAATCTTTGTCTTCTAGTTGCTCCCAGCGCAGCCTTAGGCTTGAGTTGTCAGCTAGTGATAACTGCTGTTCTAGCAGCCAGTTAATCGCTTGCGTGTTAATGTCGGCATCGAACAGTCCAATCACACGGGTATGCTGCCATAAAGGCGTTTCACCTAGTGAGGGTTCTAATATGGGGTTTTCATTTTGGCCGTGGGGAATGTGTTCTTTGAAGGTAACCGACGCTGCTCCTGCATTGAGTAGTGCATCTTCAATGGCAGCAGCGTGGTGTTTATCAGTATCAGCAAATAATTGTAACCAAGGCATTCTATAAGCCGAGCTTCTTCTCTAGGTAGTGAATATTGACACCACCTTTGGCAAATTCGCTATCGCGAACTAGATCTTGCTGAAGCTCAATGTTGGTACGAATACCATGTACGACTAATTCATCTAGTGCACTGCGCATACGGCGTAAAGCAATGTCGCGAGTTTCCCCATGAGTAATCACCTTGGCTATCATCGAATCATAATAGGGGGGTACTTTATAGCCAGAGTATAAGTGTGAATCAACACGCACACCTAGGCCGCCAGGGGGGTGGTAGGTTTCTACTGTTCCAGGGCAGGGCATAAAGGTTTTTGAATCTTCCGCATTGATTCGACATTCAAACGAATGGCCTCTAATGACAATGTCTTCTTGCTTGATGGTGAGTTTTTCACCGCAACATACTCGAATTTGTTCGCGTATTAAATCAACGCCAGTGACCATTTCTGACACGGGATGTTCAACCTGAATACGGGTGTTCATCTCGATAAAGTAAAAACCGCCATCTTCATATAAAAATTCAAACGTGCCGGCGCCACGATAACTAATATCATTACAGGCTTTAATGCAGGAGGCGTAAACGCCTTCGCGAATATCTTGTGGGATATGCGGTGCAGGGGCTTCTTCCATTACTTTTTGGTGACGTCGTTGTAGAGAGCAATCGCGGTCACCTAAGTGAATGGTGTTGCCTTGGCCGTCGGAAAGAATTTGTACTTCTACGTGACGAGGATTTTGGAGGAATTTTTCCATGTACACGGTGCCATCGCCAAAAGCGGCTGCAGCTTCTGCTTTGGTGACGTGAATCGAATTGATTAATGCAGATTCTGTGTGAACTACGCGCATGCCTCGACCACCACCACCCGATGCTGCTTTAATAATAATAGGGTAGCCAATGCGTTTTGCGATACGCATACATTCTTCTTTGTCTTCGGGTAGCTCGCCGTCAGAACCTGGGACAGTAGGAACGCCCGCTTTTTTCATTGCTTCAATGGCGCAAACTTTATCGCCCATTAAGCGAATAACATCGGCATCAGGGCCGATAAAAATAAAACCGCTTTTTTGCACTTGCTCGGCAAAGTCAGCATTTTCTGCTAAAAATCCATAGCCTGGGTGTACTGCCGTTGAGTCGGTAATTTCCATCGCGCTAATAATAGCGGGAATGTTTAAATAGCTTTCCGCCGATGGGTTGGGGCCAATACAAATGGCTTCGTCTGCCAAGCGAACGTGTTTTAAGTCGCGGTCGACTTTTGAATGTATGGCAACGGTTTTAATATCGAGTTCTTTACATGCGCGTAAAATGCGCAAGGCAATCTCGCCGCGATTGGCGATAACCATTTTTTTAATCATGAACCAAATCCTCTATGGGCTACGCTCGTTAAATGTTGTGTTATATCCATGCACATGTTGTTGAATGGGCCAATGGATATTCATAAGCACTAAGTGAGTAGTCAGCAGCAATAAAAAATTTTGCTTTGTTGCTGGTGACGTATTACTTGATGCTTTGCTGAGTAAAACTAAACGATAGTCACTAGAGGCTGGTCAAATTCTACCGGCTCACCATCGTCTACTAGAATAGCTTCTATAACGCCGGTTTTATCTGCTTCAATTTGGTTCATCATTTTCATTGCTTCAATAATACAGATGACATCGCCGGCTTTAACGTGTTGTCCAACTTCAATGAATACTGGAGAGCCAGGGCTAGGCGAACGATAAAAGGTACCGACCATAGGTGATTTGACTAAGTGTCCAGCAGGCTCTTGGGCAACGGCTTCGGTTGCGGCGGGCGCTTCGACTGGCGCCGCCATGGGCGCAGGCATTTGTTGGGGAAAATATTGTGGTTGGGCAAAAGCGGACGAATGATTGTTGCCACGGCAAATACGTACCGACTCTTCGCCTTCTTTTATTTCTAATTCGCCGATATCGGACTCTTCAAGCAGTTCGATTAGTTTTTTAATTTTACGAATATCCATTGATGCTCTCTCTTATAATATCGTTTGCAAGGTATTGTTAGTTTTTTGCCCGTGGTTTTTTAATGGCTTATTATCTCTAGGCTGTCAGTGTTTATGATGCCTGTATTTTATGGTGTAGATGTTTTATGGTGTTGGTGTTTTATGGTGTTGGTGTTTTATGGTGTTGGTGTTTTATGGTGTTGGTGTTTTATGGAGTTGGTGTTTTATGGAGAAAGTGTCGCAATAGCGGCGCTTAGTGCTAGTTCATAACTTCGTGGGCCAAAGCCACAAATCACACCTTCGGCAATATCCGAAAAGAAAGAATGTTGACGAAACTCTTCACGCTGATGAACGTTAGACAGATGCACCTCAATAAAGGGGATGGCTACCCCCGCTAAGGCGTCGCGTAGTGCAATACTCGTGTGTGTAAATGCGGCCGGGTTAATAATAATAAAATCTACTTCTTCTAGCTTGGCATCGTGGATACGATCAATTAATTCGTATTCTGCATTGCTTTGTAGGCACATTAGATGATGGCCTTGGTCGCGCGCGCTAGTGCTAAGCGTCAGATTAATATCCTCTAGGCGAGTGGAGCCATAAATATCAGGCTCGCGTGTACCGAGTAGGTTTAAATTGGGGCCGTGTAAAACAAGAATGGTTGCCATAGCCGTGACTCTTATTAAGGGTAGCTTTATTATTAATCGTGCAGTTATTTTTTGCCGTGCTGGCTAGGGAGTAAGCCGCTCGCTAAAAATTAAGTAGAGGGAAGTTTGACGTAAAAAAAGGGCGTTGTCTATGGAAACCTTATGTTTTGTTGTTTTGGCAGCATTTTCGCCGATTTTAAAAGAAGTTAGTGTTAGCTTGTGGCTTTTTTGTCAGGGTACAGTATAAGTGGCATTGCATTTCCACGACGTTAGTCACAATTGATGCCCTTTTATATGGGCTTTTGCTGTAGTTCTCGGGAATTTGGCTTTATCGCGCTAAAGTTCGGCAAAAATGCAGCTAAAAGTCGCTAATTAGCCGTTTGAAGCTGATGGGGTTAATTATTTGCGGCAATAGAGTCGCATCAGCGCCCGATTCTGCGGGAAATAGTAAATAAAGCGGTACGCCGCCACGACCGTAACGATCTAATAACTCGGTGATTTCTGCATTATAGTTTGTCCAGTCTCCCTGCAAAAGGTGAATACGTTTGTTTTTCATGAGTTCTAATGTAGCGGGAGTGAAGACTACCTTTTCATTGATCTTACAGGTGATGCACCAGTCAGCCGTTAAATTAACGAATACCGCACTACCATCCCGGCGTAAGTTGGCGAGTTTGGCAGTGGTGTAGGTTTGCCAAAATTTACTGGGCGGCTGGCTAATCCGGTCTTGTTGCTTGTTGTGCCAAATAATACTGCCGACAAGGATAATGATGCTGGCATTGCCGGCTAATAACCATAGCTTCTTGCTAGTATGTGAGTACTTGCTATTTAGCCATAGGATGAAGGCGATGAGTATGGCGGTATAGATGACCAGTATTACCGCGTCATTGCCTATCTGCCGCCCCAGTACCCATAAAAGCCAAGTGCTGGTGAGGTACAAAGGATAGGCGAGTATCTGTTTGAATGTTGCCATCCATGCGCCAGGGGAAGGTAATAGGCGGCCTAGTTGAGGCAGGTAGCTCAGTAGCAAAAAGGGAAGTGCCATGCCTAAGCCAAGTGCGCCAAAAATACTTAATGCAATAAATGTTGTTTGGGTGAGTGCATAGCCTAGTGCTGTGGCCATAAAGGGGGCAGTACAGGGGCTGGCAACTACAGCGGCCAACACGCCAGTAAAAAAAGACTGAATCAGGCCCTTGCCTTGGGTTAGGTTTTGCCCTGTACCCATCCAGCGTGCGCCAAAATTCACTAAGCCAGATAGGCTAAGCCCCATGACAAAAAACAGTAACGCCAAAAAGGTAATCACTGAGGGTTCTTGCAATTGAAACCCCCAGCCAATGGATTTTCCGGCGCTACGGACAAACAACAGTAGGCCCGCAATGAGTAAGAAGGTCGTTAGACAGCCGAGGGTATAGCTCCAAGCATGCCGAATGCGGGCGCGGCGATCATTATTATTGGACAGCGATAAAACCTTAATAGATAACACAGGAAACACACAAGGCATCAAATTAAGCAGTGCGCCACCCAGTACCGCGCACAACAACATGAAGAGTGTGAGTAGTATGGAAGTTTTGCTGGTGTTAGGTGCGGTGTTAGGTATGGTGTTAGATGTAGAGTTAAGTGAGAGGGCGCTATGCGTCTGTTGTGGAGCTTGCGCTGTCGTTGCCATCACCGCTTGTGTAGCGGTTTGCGTTAGGTCAATGGTGAATGCTTTTATTTCTGGGGGATAGCATAGCCCCGCATCGGCACAACCTTGAGACCTTACGGATAAGTGAATGGTGTTAGCTGCGGTTAAGGAGGCTTTTTCAATAATCGCTTGGACGTATAAATAATGTTTCTCTACCTGCTTTTCAAATATCTCATCATAAGAGACTTTACCCGCAGGCAATAAGGCGTCAACCACTTTACCGTCAACAGAAAAAGCAAATTGTTCACCGTAGAGAAAATAGGTATCGGCAATCACCCATTCAGCCATAATGTGTGTGTCGGTTTGACGAATCGACAACTGGTAGGCTTCATCAACGGATAGAAAGGCGTCTTCCTTTGAGGGAAAGGGCTGTGCGGCAAAGGGATTGCTTGATGAAAGTAGTGATGAATCGTCTAAGGCTGGCGATACAGAGCTAAAACTCATACAAAATAGTAATAGCAGCAAGTGGCCAAGTGTTGATCTTGATAATAAAGAGCGTCGGTTTTTCATATAAAGTCTTCGTACTGTGTGCTGGTGTAAGATGAATAGTATGACATTGATTGGCGGGTTTTGTTCAGATCTAGGAGCCTGTCGGACTTAACACTGTTCTACTGCGGAAAAGCAGGAGCCCGCCATTTTTCACGGTCAATTTCGTTCAATAGAGCGACAATTCGCCTTAATCGACTACAAGAACGGACTAATTCCTGCTTTCCATCGCTACGAACGGTTAAGTCCGACAGCCTCCTAGGAGGCTGTCCGAGAATAGAGAACTTAATGGTATAATTGCGCAAATTATTGATTAATGAGTATATTGTCGATGTCCGCACCGTTTAAAACCGACCCAATCGATTTCAGTCAGCACCAACTT
>JBLHJR010000055.1:0-21572 GCA_047619205.1 Candidatus Endobugula sp.
GAAGACTTAAACGCTATCTAACCGCAACTAAGCCGTCACCCGTTGCTTCTCAGCCAGCTTATTATTTTCAACATCCATTTCAAGATATGCTGCAACATCCTGTAAATCATCACTAGGAGAAAACACACGGTCATACCCCATCGTTAGAAAAAGCGACTTCACTGCTGAGAAATCTTTTTTACCAATTACCAGGTTACCACCAACATATAAAATCATATCTCCAATGCCGCGCTGCTCGCATCGCGAGCGCATGCCTTTGCAATCAGTTTCACCGTGACCGTAAATAGAAGACACTAATATCGCTTGTGCCTCGTACTCTAGAGCAGCATCAATATACTCATCCTGACTCACCATTACGCCCAGATTGACTACAGTAAAACCTAATCGACCTAAAACGTTAGCGATAATCTTATTGCCAACTGCATGACAGTCTGCACCGATCACACCGATAACCACCGTGGTGTTTTCCGCGCGTCGCGCTACTGGATTACTAAATTTTTCGGTTTTACTGGTGATTGATTGCATAGCATTTACTTTATTGTTGATTTGCGTTGGCAGCATAATCATATAATTAGTATTTATTTTCAACAGTCAATACATAACGTTTTTTTAAGTGTTACACTTTAGCATGACATCCACTTTTCAGCCAAAATGATGATTTCAATGAAAGACTCCCTACGTAATGCCACATTACGCCAGCTACAGATTTTTATGGTAGCCGCAGAACATGAAAGTTACGCTCGTGCCGCCGAGACTTTACATCTCACCCAACCGGCTATTTCTATGCAAATGAAGCGATTAATGGAAATGGTAAAAATGGACTTGTTTATTAAAGAGGGACGGGAGCTGAAACTCACCTCGGCGGGGAAAACCCTACTACCCTATGTTCGGCAAGTAAGCCAAACCATACGCGAAGCCAGTGAAGAACTCGATGCCATTAAAGGCGTTCGCCATGGACAAGTTAAATTAGGCGTGGTCACCACCTCACAATACTTCTCCCCCCGACTTATTGCCGAGTTCAACAAGCAATACCCCGATATAGAATTAGAAATGACCATTGCCAATCGTCACGATATTGTCAATAAACTGGAAAACAACGAAATCGATTTAGCCATCATGGGACGAAGCCCTAGACGCTTAATTGTGGATGCAGAAAAATTTTATGACCATCCCTATGTGATAATTGCCCCAAAGTCCCATTACTTATCCAAACAATCTTCCGTTTATGCATCAATGCTAAAAGGTGAAGCCTTCTTAGTACGAGAGAATGGCTCAGGTACGCGCATGTTGCTAGATTACTTTTTTACGGAGCATAAACTTAGACCGCCGAAGCTACATGAATTCACCAACAACGAATCCATCAAGCAGGGTGTGATGGCAGGCATGGGACTGGCCATCATCTCTGCACACACGATTCACTTAGAAAAGACCATTGGCTTATTATCCATACTCAACATCAAAACCCTACCGATTGTGCGCGACTGGTTTATCCTTCACCCGACGGGGAAAGTACTCAGCCCAGCCGCGGAAGCATTTAAACAATTTATGCAAACAGAAGCCCCCCAGCACATGAAGAATATTTTTTCGTCATAGCAACAGGTATTATTTCACCTAAAGAAATAATTTTTGCCAACATATCATTTTATGCAACGTAACCACTTGCTGCCCGAGAAAAGACCTTACTATTTCACGCTCTAAAACACTGCTGCTGAACGTAACCAGGCGTGTCCACGTATTAGAAACATAGCTTTAGTAAAGAAAGTCGCTGCGCAGTGAAAGCTGCCGTCTTTGATTAAAAAATATAGCCTTGCAAGGAAGTGTCTATACGACTGAGTCACCAGATGAAATTGAACAACCCCTTTTTTATTTACCCAAAAACTGAAGCAGGAAAAAACCAAAAAATTACATCGGAATCATAGGGCAATTAGGCAACTAAACGCAAAACCACTGCTTAACTTAACATGTCCAAGTAATGGCCAAGTATAATCACAATTACCAGCATCAGCGCCACTCTAGGCAAACATACGAAGTAAACACCTAGTAACGATGCCACTAACAGAAAGTGCAAAAAACCAAAATAAATCCATGTGTTAGATAATAAAAATTGCGGTTAGCCATAACTGAAAAAGTCGTTTACAAAAATAGGGCTTTACGAATACCTGCTAGATTACCGGAAAATAGGGCCAGTGTGATGGGCATCGAAAGCACTAGCGGTGTTAATGAATCTGTTCCTTGTAAAAATCAATCACCGCACCAACATCATCATCAATCGCTAATGCTTACACTACCACGGATGCGACTTTCGGTGCACTGGCTCCCAACAAAGCCAGCGTAACCAGCGCAAAGGCAGTATCCGTTGCTATTACAATATTTCCCGCTCGTCGATGCAGCCGTTGAGATAACATCTGTCCACAGGCTGCCTCGTGCCGTACAGATTATTACCCTTGCATGGCCAAGATTACTCAATTCATTCTCTAGGTGACGGAGTGAGTAACGCACACTTCAACCGCCTAATGAAATATTAAAAGGTAATTGGCTAGCTGATTCATACACGATGCTCTACCTTGAATTAGTTAAGAACAATGCGAAAAACGCCGCCGACATCGAAACAGTTACTACGGTAGTATGGTTATGATAAAATATTGAAAATATTCATTTTTTTTAATTCTGCTCGCATGGCACATGGTCACGCTCATCAATGCCTATCTAGGGTTCTGAAATGGTTAAACGTCCTTAAGTTGAATGTGTTGATGGAGGGAAATGACGAATAAAATGATATAGATCAATTGCGGATCTAGTCACTACAGCATTAGAAAGTTGAATCGGCGCAATACATTAAGCCATTAATTTTTAATTAATCAGCTTCAATACTTGAAGTCGATAGCGACTGACTTATCAACATACTCAGCTCCTGGAACACCTCATTACTTACCAGTGGCTGTAATGCTGGATCATTGCGAATATCTTCTAGATAGCTATCTCGCCTTATTACTGCTTCGGTTAGATAACGTAGTGCTTCGTCGAACTGTTCCATTGCGGTATATGCGCAGGCAAGTTGATAAAAAGCGTGACTATTGTTAGGGTCAATTATAAGCGCTTGATGGCACAGGTTAGCGGCCCATTGTGGTTCATTTAATTCTAAAACCGCATCAGCCTTATAGGTGAGCGCCTCACAATCTTCATTACGCAACTTCAAGATATCGTCGTAAATCGTTATTTTATTTGCGGGGGAGGAGTCTTGTTGGGCTCGCAACCAAAGTGATTGTAATTCTTGCGTCAACTCAATCTCTTCACGGTTTTCTTCTATATGCAGAGTTTTTTGTTTTAATTGGCTTTCAATTGTCGCTAAGCGTTTTTCATATTCATGGATAAGATTAGATATTTCTTCGTCTGCCAAGGAGTGGACTCGCTCTTTGATCTCTCTTATTGATGTCCACCCGACCAAGACTAATATGGATGTTGCCGCCGCTATCAAATAGAAAAAATAGGTCACAGTATCCGTGGCATAACTAACTGCACGATCGACAGAGCGGTGCTCCCTATCTAGAATTTGCTGAATCAATTCTTGTTTCGTTTTCGCTTGATCAATGCGAAGCTGCTTTAACTCATCCAACACATAACGTTCGACAAATGCTGAGTAGAGTGGCTTTTCTATTGACTCAACAAGAGCTTTCACTTTTTTTTCATTTTCCACTTTGGCATGCAAAGATGGAGATAAAGAAAACAAAAGAAAAGCAAGAACAGTTAAGAGGCGAGACATATGGCTCTTCCATGATCATGCACTTCAACCAGTGCTGCATGCAGGCTTTTTACCGTTGTCTCATAATCTGACTCACTGACGATAAACTGAATATCGACCTGACGCATCGACTGATGCACTGCCAGCACACTAATGCTTGCGCCAGCAACAGCCTGAACTGCTTTAGCTAGAATTCCCGGCACTTGCATATCACTACCTATAGCAGAGACAATCGCTACTTTTTGCTGACTGAACTCAGCTTCAGGAAATCGCTCATTCACTACTCTCTGAATACGTTTTACTGTTTTTAAATTAGTGGATAAAAAATGCGTTAGGGTATTGGCATTAATATCTTTAGAAACAATATGTGCTTTAAATCGCTTAATAATTGCAAGCACTTCACGATCGTAGTCATGAATACTACCTGCCATATTTTGATCAAACAGCTCCAAGGCATAAATACCCTTGCAACCAGCAATAATTTCCACGCAGGCTGAGCTACTCACGTAATCACTAGTGACCAATGTGCCTGTATGTTCTGGTTCAAAGGTATTTTTTACACGTAGAGGAATACCATTTTGTCGCAAACCTTTTGCCGCTTTAGGGTGAATAGCTTCCATACCCAGATTAGCTAATTGATCAGCAACATCATAATTCGTGCGACCGATGGGAACCGCATTGTTTTCACCGACCAAACGTGGATCCGCACTGCTTAAGTGAAATTCTTTGTGAATAATGGCTTCCTTTGCCTGGGTCAAAACAGCTAGACGGCTAAAGGTCATTTCACTATAACCGCGATCAAAGGATGTCATTAAGCCTTCATTGCTATGAGCGTAACCCGTAACCACAGGAATTTGCTCATTGAGGTTAATGTTAACAAACGCTTGCCGAATGCGTTCATCCAGTGATATATGTTTTTTGGTGCGCCATCCGGTCAGGTCAACCAAGCATGCATTGATGCCATCTCGTTGTAAGAGCTTCACCGTATTCCAAGCACTGTGAGCTTCACCGATACTTGCTAGCATTTCTCTGACTGTCGATAAGTGAGCCCCTAAGGCAAAATGCCCATGCTGACAAAGACTTTGTAAATCGAGTAAACATTGCCTAGCATCGTCCAACCTCTCACCCAAAAAATGGTTGGCTTGTTGGCATAATTCACCCTCACCAAACAGTTGTTGATTGATGTTGTGTAATTCGACAGTCAACGCGTCGAACTTGATCGACCAGCTATCATCCTCCATAGCACTAGCAAACAGGCCGTAAATGCCGGGCTGACCACTTTTTTTATGCTCCAATAATTGATCCGTGACTCCGCCATAAGCAGATACGACAAAAGCTCGCTGGAAACGAACATTACCACGACCCTTTAAAATAATGTTATCTCTAACCGACGCGTAATCACTCATTGATGTACCGCCAATTTTTTCAATCGTATGCATTATTATTTATAATTCCTATAGTTAATTACACGCTTATGACTGGGGAATGGCTACAATGTTTTGTCTGGTACAGACATGCTCCGGCCTAGGCATTTGGCCACAAAATGGGCTGACCACCTTATTACTCAACGCGTTATAAACAAAAAAAATATTTGATCGAGGGTAAGGCGTAATATTTCCGTTAGAACCATGCATGACATTACAATCAAAAAGTATGACACTGCCAGGCTCACTAATGGCAGACACAATACCGCCCTGTGTTGCTAATGTCTGGAGGCAATCATCGGTAGGCACTCCATATTCTTGCTTTTTTAACGAGTCCAGATAGTGATCCTCAGGTGTCGCCCCCTCGCACACGGCATACTGTTTATGTGAACCGGGAATAAGCATCAGCGGGCCATTGCAGTCCAAATTTTCGGTTAACGTTATCGACATGCTAAGGGCGCGCATACGCGGCATGCCATCTTCTGCATGCCATGTCTCAAAATCTGAATGCCAATAAAATTCCTTTCCCCTAAACCCCGGCTTGTAGTTAAGGCGAGATTGGTGAATATAAACATCATCGCCCAATATATAGCGCGCAAGATCGACTAGGCGCTTATCGGCAGCGAGCGTTTTAAGAAGCAAACTCTTTTTATGCATACGAAAGATTGACCGTACATCCTTACTGTGCGGTTCGGTGATAGTCTCAGCTGATGCTTGGATCAACGGGTCTGCCCTGAGACGCTCAAGCTCTTGCTGATATGTAGTTACCTCCTTACGAGTAAAGACATCTTTCAGCACAACAAATCCTTGCTCGTTATACCTATTAATAACGTCTCGGCCAACCGGCGACTCCCCTTCATTTGATGCATAAACAACAGGATCCAGCCTGCTTCTCAGCTTGGCCTTTTGACCATTTCTCGACGGGTACGCGTCAAACTCTCTTTCGACAACATCTTTTGTCGCTTGCTCAAAGACTAAATTACTCATAATTTAAATCGTTTTCCTCTATGGTTTATACTTATAGCTCATATGCGCCTTCGCGGTTGTGCACCTCTTTTCCATTTAGCGGTGGATTAAAAACACAAGCCATTGTCATCTCTTCGAAAGCTCTCAATATGTGCTTATCGTGCTTATCCAATATGTAAATGGTACCGGGTGCAATAGGCGTTATTTTGCCATTGGCCAACGCTTCTACTTCGCCTTTGCCGGACATACAGTACACCGACTCCAGATGATGCTGATAATGCATCTGGAAGTCAGCACCTTTATATATAGTGGTGACATGAAAGGAAAAACCCATCTCATCTTCTTTAAGAAGTAATCGCGTACTTTCCCAATTACCGTCAGGAGAAACAACTCTTCTTTCAGATTTATTAGCATCTAGTAATGTTCTTACAATCATAAAACAGCCTTATTTTTTATAATGTCGAAGCTCAACAATCATGGTCTCGCTTGTGTTCTTCTTCCCCGTTAGAGTGACTACATCTCCACCAAAAATGGTCAGTTGCCCACCTCGCTTAATAAGCTGTCGCCTGGAAGAAGACATAACTCGGAGATAACCTTCACCTTTCAAGCAATACAGCTGGTAACAGGAAGACGATTGTTCCATAGGTAACAACTTTCTTTCTCCTGGCCAAACTTGGATTTGTTGCTTACACTTACCGACAATCAAAACCTGACATTAAGCTGCTTCAAAGTAAACCTTCTGCTCAGGAATATCGTCCACTTTTGCACACACTTCTAGAATAGCGGATTCGACAATATCGATACCCTTTTTTAAATTCTCATCACTAATGAGTAATGGACAAAAAAACTTCACCACTTGATCATCGGCACCGCTGGTTTCGATAAGCAATCCTTTTTTAAATGCAAGTTTGGTTATTTTTCCTGCTATTTCTCCATTGACACAATTAATGCCCTGAAACATACCTCGTCCTTTAGCGGTGAAATTGCCTTCACCGAACTGGCTAACAATATTGTTAAGTCGCTTAGAGACATACTCACCTTTGCGTTTTGTTTCATCAGAAAATTTGTTATCCGACCAATAGTGATCAATAGCCGCTTTGGCCGTCACAAAAGCCAAGTTATTGCCTCGGAACGTGCCGTTATGCTCCCCGGGCTTCCATTGATCCAGTTCCGGTTTCATTAGCACTACTGCAAACGGTAGACCGTAGCCACCCAAGGATTTTGATAGGGTAATAATGTCGGGTTCAATGCCGGCCTCTTCAAAACTGAAATAATCACCAGTACGACCGCAGCCTGCTTGAATATCATCTAAAATCAATAAGATTTTATGTTTACGGCAGACAGTCTGAAGATTTTTTAACCACTCCACACTGGCCACATTAATGCCGCCTTCTCCTTGAACGGCTTCCACAATTACCGCTGCAGGAGAATTAATGCCACTACTGGAGTCGGATAAAACCTTATCTAAGTATTCTGTGGTATCGATATTATCGCCTAGATAACCGTCATAGGGCATACGATGCGTGCCCGTCAAACTCACACCAGCCGCATCGCGATGATGAGAGTTTCCTGTTGCAGCCAATGAGCCCAAACTCACGCCATGGAAGCCATTGGTGAAGGTAACGATATTTTGCTGCCCGGTGACATTACGCGCAATCTTCATCGCAGCTTCTACCGCATTGGTGCCCGTTGGACCGGTGAATTGCACAACATATTCCATGTCGCGCGGCTTTAGAATTTTTTCATTAAAAGTCTGTAAGAACTCACCCTTGGCCTTTGTGTGCATATCCAAGCCGTGCGTAATACCATCATTTTGGATGTAATCAAGTAATATTTCTTTAAATATTGGATTGTTGTGTCCATAGTTGAGAGTTCCAGCTCCCGCTAGAAAATCCAAATACTGATTACCGTCTTCATCCCACATCAACTCGCCCTTTGCGCGATTAAACACTCGAGGAAAGGCCCGAGCATAACTCTGTACTTCGGATTCAATTTCATCAAAAATTTTCATTTTATTTCTCTCCATTTCTATAGATTAGTTATATACGTATGCGTTAATGAATATCTGAACAAGTCTGGACTAGAGGCTCGTTAGGGGGCCAATGCGTATCAGTGTTTCTGAGTCATGCTGTCCAGCAAAATGGCTTTGCTTATCCATCCAGTCTGACGACTGCAATTCTGCTGGAAGCTTATCCGCCAGAGATGTGAACAAAGCCCAAGAGGCCTGATTATCCTGCGTAATAGTAGTTTCTAAATAACTAACAGCAGCACATTGCGGACGCGCGAGGATATGTTTCAACATTCGTGAGGCTAACCCCAACCCTCGGGCCTGTTTTGCGGTAGCCACTTGCCAGACAAACAAAGTATGCGGACGTTCCGGGATGAGATAAGCAGAAACAAACCCGATCAAGCTCTTATCTGCATAGACCGCAACGGAGGTGTTAGCAAAGTGGCTGCACTGAAGCAAATTACAGTAACTGGAGTTCGCATCCAGTGGAGGACAGCTTTCAATCAAGCGAAATGCTGCCATTCCATCTTCAAGAGTAGGCGACTTAAACGCTAGATTTTCTAGATTAAACAATAAAATTCATCCTCAACATTTTAATTAGTAGACTAAACAATATTAGGTAAAAAGAATAAGGTGATATCGGTAAAAAACGAAAATACCAGTAATAATGCTTGTTTTAAGTGGAAAACTGCCCAATTCGTTAGTACACTAAACATAGTACACTAAATAACATTTAAGCTCCAGCTTAAGAGCATTACTCTAACAGAGAGGTACATATTGACTTGCGACCAATGGATCAGTTTTAAAGTGGAAGCAGAGAGGTACCTGCACTCCATCGATAAGATCAAAGAAATCATCCCTTACACACCTCCTGCGCCCGTTCCAGGATCCCCCAGATGCACAGAAGGTGTTCTTAACGTGCGAGGGAATGTAATCACCATCTTATCGGGAAGATCGCTATTTAACCGACAAAAAAATATCACTCATAAAGGCAAGCGGATTATTGTTCTCGACCTAGGTGCTGATCAGATAGGCATCAGTGTTGACTCAATAGGTGAAATCATCACCTTTCAATCAAATCAGGCGCAATGGACAGACCAAAGCGAACAGAACCCGCTGATCAAAGGTACACTTCAGCTTAATAAGCAATTCTATATACTGCTTAACTTTTCAGACCACACCTTATTCAAGGATGAAAAACAGTGATTCCTTTAACGCTCAAAATAGTTCACTATGCGACACACTTATTAAACTTTATGTAGAGAAGCACTTTTGAATATTATCGAAGAAGTATTGGTGGCTCTGCGTCGTGTTATCAGAGCTACGGATCTTCACTCCAAGCATCTGGCTAAGACAACAGGATTAACCACCCCTCAAATATTATTATTGCAAACCATTCGCAAGAACGGTGAAGCGACCATTGGGCAACTTGCCAAGGAAATGAGCCTTAGCCAAGCGACGGTAACCAGTATTTTAGACCGGCTCGAAAAAAGAAACCTAGTATTCCGGCAGCGAGCCGAAGCAGATAAACGCAAAGTACATGCATTCCTAACCGATCAGGCTACCGATGTTTTAAAGGAAGCCCCCATCCCTCTCCAGCAACACTTTGCCAAACAGTTTGGCGACCTCGAAAACTGGGAGCAATCGATGATTATTTCTTCGCTACAACGAGTCGCCCAGATGATGGATGCACAAGATATAGATGCCTCACCTTTACTGGATGTAGGCATTGTCGATCGCCAAAGCACGGCACCCCACAAACTTGATACCTTTTCAGAAAAGGCAACCGAAAAGTAAATGTACCTGTCACCATAACGTGTATTTAAAATAAAAAACAGGTAGGCGAAATATACAGTGTCCGCTATACACCTAAACAATAAAGCAAACCTGCCTGTATTTATCATGCAACAATAGGCTGGAGATGACATTTCCGCTTAACGGGGTTTTTATGCGTTTGGCTTTCTTCATTTGTCATCAGTATGTGTGGCGTAGGCTCGATCACTTTAATTCATGCAATGTTGTCAAGGTCTCATGTAATCAGTGCCGTTTCTTTCAATTTCTTGGCAAGCTGAGCTCAGCTCTCTGCAGGTAGTGCTCTACTTCCGATAGCTATAGGGTAATACTCACAATAGCGATTACTGCCAACTTCGCTAATAAAAATAAACCCATACGTAACATAACATTCTCACACTCAACATTGTTGATAGGTTTACTTTACAGCTCTATTATAATGTTCCAAAATTATTAGCATACAATGTCAGCCGACAATATCGCTACGTATTAAGCCTGAGCCTATTGCTTGCCAACTTAGCTTAGCTTAAAGTATTTGGGGCAGCTTGATTACGTAACCACGTAAAAAATCATGGAAGAAGAGAGGTTAAAATCCCGCATTCTCTTCACGAACAGATGCAAAGAGAAAGCAGTGAAATGTCAGGATAAGGAGCCTCCCTATCCCTTACGGGCAACTACCTGCTTTAAAATACCCATTACTTGTTTCCGATACTGTCGTCCAAGAATAAGGGCCTGACGCCGATAACTCCTCGCCACTACCCTTTGCGTAATAATGGTATGCAAAGCCCCAGTATTGATATGTTGCACGCCGTGGTGAGGTATTATAATGCCATGTATTCATCGATGTGTATTCCTGACATATCCAGCATAGGTTGTCAGAACCACTACAATTTTGATCTATACCATCACCGCAAATCTCTGTTTCGCCGGGATTGATGAAAGGATCGTTGTCATTACAATCATTTGCACTACCATACCCATCGTCATCAAGGTCAAGGCTGTTATTAGTATTGACACGTAAATTATTATCAAAAAACCACTGGGTCACGTAGCCAGTATAATCAACTTTCCCATTTGTGTAATGATGGGTATTTGCACTATCAGCACCAGGCCATACATGTACCATTTCACTTACAGAAATTTTAGAAACACGCGGACCTGAACTATCTGAGTAAATAGTTTTTATGCCGTCTGCTGCTAATGATGTTGGTGAGCTCTGTGACGTTGTGCCATAGACAATACTCATAATATTGGCATTGTGAGCATTATAGCCTGATGCAACTGTAGGGTCGGAATTACCGTGAACAGTAGAATATACCTGAGTATCTAAATAGGATGAATAATTCCCTGCAAGATTACGGCAAAGAGTTGCTTGGTTATTGTCTGAATAATTCCAAGCAACGAATCCATATTCAAAAATGCTACTACCCAAACCTGGGCCTGCTACCGCGCCTGCGCCTGCGAAAATATCTGGTGCTAAACAAGCAATCACATTTACTAGGCCGCCCCCAGAAGAAAAACCTGTAATGTAAACTTGATTAGGGTCAATATTAAGCAATGAACGCCCGATAAGCTCACTGGCTAACGCAATGATTTCATTATTATCATTATTAGTACGCTGATGATTTGACCCGTAGTAATTCCAACAAGCTTCACTTGCTACTCCAAGGCCGGGAACATCAGGCAGAGCGACCACCATACCGTATTGATCCGCAGTTGGCTTCCAGCCTGCATCATTTTTAACTTCGGTGTTCGTCATTTTACAACCATGAAGACTAATCATTAATGCGCGCTTACCATTAACTTGAGGCGCTGTACCCGGAAGATAGATATGCACAGAGTCCATACCAGACAGGTTATTTTCTGTCGACCAAGAGCCTGCTAGTGTATTAAATCCAATCATGATAAAACTAAAAAAACAAATATAACGAATAAAATTAATCATAAAAAATACCCTAACTTTTAATGTTTTCATGAAAAAGGTTACACGATCGAGAGGCCAAAATCAGTAACAGTTATTATTTTTCTGTGATATTTTCGCTCTTGCACATTATCAATAATTATATGCATAAAAAAAAAGAGACTTGTAGAAAATGGGCCGGCAGTAATAGCTAACGTAACGATGATGAACGATTTAAAAATAGATTACTTTTTATTAGTTTACTACCAAGCGTTAATTAAAAAGTCAGCAGTAAAAACATTAACCTAGAAACGGCAGTTGGCGCGAAAAAGCGGTGCACCAAAAGTAGGCCCCTCTAGGGGAGTTATTGGTATGCATAGGACTTTCCCTAGCAACATAAGTTAGTATCGCGTAGCGACCTTATTGGTCGTGAGCGAATACTACGATTTTCTAGGTGCATCAATAACTTGTGCAGACTTTGCCTACAGGGATGTAGGTAAGGGGCGTGAGCAGGAGCGGAAGCTTTCGTGATTCAACTGCCGTTTCTAGGATTAACTAAGCAGCGGACATAGACTTATCCATCTCGCTGATAATTCCACGCTCAATTGAATACACTTTATCAACTACCTTCTTAGAATGAGTGTAATCCGATTCAGAAATTAATACGGATAAATTTTCTTCTCGTAAGTGCGAAATTACCTCCATTAATCGCTGAGCTAATGCTGGAGCAACACCTTCAAATGGCTCATCTAGCAATAATAAATTAGAGCCAATAACTAAAGCGCGAGCTAATGCAACTAATTTTTGTTGCCCTCCGCTCAAAGTCAATGCCCGCCTATCCGCAAAACGTCCAATTTCCGGCATCAAGTCATAAACCCATTTTAAACGCGTTAAGTCTTTATCTTGATTCGTGGCCCATAGTGGAACCATAATATTTTCTTCAACGGTAAAGTGAGGCACTAGACGTCGATCTTCAGGCAAATAGCCGATACCCAACACAGCGCGAACGGGAGGAACGGCATCATGTAATGCCGTTTTTTCGAAAAATATATCGCCTGACTCCATAGGGATTGAGCCCATAATCGCTCTCATTAAGGTAGTTTTACCCGCACCATTCCTACCAATTAGCCCAACTGTTTCTCCCTTATTTATAGACAGTTTAACGTTGTTTAGAATGGGGACTTTCTGAATAGACAAGCTAAGATTATTAATAGTTAGCATAAGCTGATCACTCCAATTTAATTAGTTTCTGTTTGTCTGTGGAACTCTGTTCCAATCACAAATTCACGCACACGATCATTATCTAGCGCCTCTTTTGTAGGAGCATCGATGAGTATCGTTCCCTCATAGAAGGCAACAACACGTGGAGCAAATGCTTCTATAATTTCCATATCATGCTCAATAAAAAGTACCGCCGTACCTGTAGCTTTTAATGCATTCATTAACACTTCCATAATATGCATTTTTTCATCAGCGCTCACACCACTCGTAGGCTCATCAAGAAACAAAAGGGTAGGTTTGCCTACTGTCGCCATTGCTATATCTACTAGCTTACGAACCCCTTGAGCTAATATTCCAACTTCTTGATGCGCATGCTGATCCACCTGAAATCGACTTAAAATCGATATAGCCTCATCAACCAACGCTGTCGTTACTGCTGGACGTAACAGTGAAGGTTTTTCTTCTTTTGCAATCGTTAGCGCGATAACCATATTATCAAGAACCGATAACTCTAAAAACAATTGCGGAATCTGGAAGGAACGGCAGATTCCTAATTTTGTAAGCTCGCGAGTCGGTTTTCCGATAATATTTTCGCCGTTATAAAGAATTTTTCCTGCGCTAGGGGCGAGATAGCCCGTCACCATATTAACAAATGTTGTTTTTCCTGCGCCATTAGAGCCAATCACCCCAATTATTTCACCAGCACTAATCTGAATATTGATATTAGATGCTGCAACAACAGCTCCAAATGTGCGCTCGAGTTTTATAGTTTCTAAAATAACGCTCATGACTTACCTCTTTTTTCAGGTATTTTATTTGCCGTTTTCTTTTTCTGAACTAATGACCATAACCCATTAGGCAAGAAGACAATTGTTAGCAACATAAGTGAGCCTAAGATCATTTGCCAAGTATTAGGGGAAGCCTCTACTGCATAGACACGTACAATTTCTAAAATAAACGTACCAAAGAAAGGAGCAATAATACTGCCTGTCCCGCTCAAAATAGAAACAAATACAAAGTGTCCTGACGTGGTCCAATTAGTCATTTCTGGATCTACGTGTCCTAAAGCCAGAGCCCACAACACGCCTCCAATACCAGATACCGCAGCAGCTATAACGTATATAAAATGTACGGCTCGATGTGCTGATGCACCCAAGTACTCAACCCTGAGTTCATTTCCCTTAATAGCTTCACCTATGTAACCCATCGGTCCGCGCAGATAACGATTTAATAACATTGCACAAATTACGGTAGGAATGCAGGTTGCAATATAGAGCGCATGTTTAGCGGTTGCACCCTCTGGAGCCCAGCCCAAATAAGTTGCACTTGGCAAATTAAAACCGTCCGTGCTACCTAAAAACTCTAATTTCGACAATAGCCCAAACAAAATCATAGATAATGCAAGCGATAACATTGCAAAAAATATTTCACGGTAACGCCGCAAAAGAAATCCAGCAAAAAAAGCAACGGTAACGCTGGCGGCTAAGCCGATTGTAAGTAAAACAAAAATATCTGAGACGCCAAAAAACTTACCCGCCATACCGGCCGCATAGCCTCCAACGCAAAAATATAAGCCCTGCCCAAAACTGACCAAGCCCGCTCGCATTTGCAACATAACTCCCAGCGCAACCAAACCTGTACCCAAAGAAACTTGGATATAGTTAACAACCCACTCAGGCAAGACAAATCCCAATAAAATTAACACAGGAAGGCCAATTAGAAGACCCTTCTCTGTACGATCAAAGTTGGTCATCATATTTTTCTCCTCTCCGATAAAGCAAATAAGCCGTATGGCTTAACAACAAGTACTGCCGCCATCACGAGGTAAATTGAAAATAGTTCTGCTGCAGGATATATATGTACCGATAAAGCACGTGCAAAGCCTACAAATAAGGCACCAATAATTGCACCTCCAATACTTCCCATCCCACCAATTACGATGACAGCAAAAGCCATGACTATAATTTCTGCCCCAATGCCCGGCACTACAGATATCATAGGTGCAGTGACGGCGCCACCAAGAGCACCGAGTGTCGCCCCAACAACAAAAGTGACTGTAAAGAACAACGCTACATTGATACCTAAAGCACCACTAATTTCACGATCTTCAATGACTACGAGTAATAGTTTACCCGTACGTGTTTTATTTAATCCCCACCATAAAACAAAACCGCACACGACAGCTAAGCCAATTAGTGAAAGCTGATAAACCGTATAAGGAATACCAAATATATCTATAATTCCAAGATGATAGGCTGGCTGATAGGAAACTAATGAGGCGGTCCCCCAAATTATTTTAGTTAAATCTTCTAAAATTAAAAATATGGCATAGGTGACAAGAACCATTAAAACCTCATCACGACCATACATGAATTTCAAAACACCTCGCTCTATGAGCAACCCTGCAATCAAACCCACAACAATGGCCGACAAAGGAATTAATAAATAGGTGAATGCAATCGGAGAACCGGTTTCTACATATAAACCAATAGCCCAAGCGGAAGAATAAGCACCCAAAGCGTAGAAACCACCATGAGCAATGTTTAAAATACGCATAACACCGTAGATGAGTGTTAGCCCTACTGACGACAGAAAAAGCCAAGCGGCAAAGCCTAACCCATCTACTGCTATAGCTACTGCAGTTAACATGAATACCTCTACTATTTAAGTTTGAAAAAGATACAGAGTTTCTGACAATTAAGCAGCACAGATAAGCTGCTCATATATACAACACGAGGGTCTCCCCCCGCATTGCATAGCAGATAGCGCTATTTACAATCAGCACCTTTAAAACCAGACTTGATCCAATCAATACTATTCATGTCGGCCGGAGGGTTGACACAATTTGCGGCATAGCGCTTCACATTAACTAAAGTACCTTTTCCAGCTTCCTTATCATATTTATAGGTGCCGTAAGCAGTCTCACTAACCGCTTGATGTCCGTCAGCAAGAGCCATTGAAACTAGGCCACTAGGGGTAGTGAACTCTAGCCCCTTCAGAGCAGCTTTAACTTTATCTTGCTCCGCTGAGCCGGCTTTATCTGATGCAGCTTTAGCGGCAAAAATTGCTTGAGCCATATGATATGAAGGGTATGTTGGATAAGATCCGAAACGATCAAAATAGACTTTTTTAAACCAGCTATTCAATTCATTATCTGGAGCTAAAAGACCCGCAGGCCCACGGGCACCAATAATGGTTCCGTCTGGTATTTGAGCGCCAAGACGCTGCATAGCCGTCTCGCCTGTAGTTAAAATAACTTGGCTACGAGAAAACAAACCGCGACCACGACCCTGAATAAGCAGAGCCTCCATGTCGCCGCCCCAAAAACTAGAATGGACGACATCGGGTTTTTTTGTCAATAGAACAGAGATCTCTGAGCCATATTGTCCCGCAAAGATTTTAGGAAACTGTTCCGTAGAAATAGTAATTCCACTTTTTAGCACCTTCATTGATGCCGAAAAATCACGCCATGAATCTTGACCCCAAGCATAGTTTTGATTAATGCCTGCGATTGATGACGTGTTTTTTACAACATCCAATGTATACCTAGCCGCTGCCACATTATCCATCGTTGCGTGAGCTGCTGTACGAAATAAATATTTCGGTTTAGTGACAATATTTTCAAATATTTGTGGTGTTCCACAATCAAAAAAGATGGTTAACTTCTTCTCTTCTTCAGCTACAGGCGCAATTGCTTTACAGCTGCCAGAAGAGATATAACCAATAACCATATCTACTTCGTCCTTTTGCACAAGTCTTTTGTAATCAGCTACTTTTTGTTTAGAATTTTCATCAATATAGATAGGGTTGATTTTTGCACCGGCAAATCCTATTGAATTATAAGGTGCTGGTAACTTACCTCCATTCATTGCCTCTATGATGACTTCAGCCGCATTACGAGCGGGGATGCCAAATGGACCTGCAGCCCCGCCAGATAGAAAAGTAACCAAGCCAAGTTTAACTTCTTTGCCATCGGCAAAAGCAGGAATTGACAAGCTGAATGCAACACCTATTGTTGAAGCAAGTACGATATTTTTTAAGCTTATTTTCACGATTATCTCCAAGAAATTTTTCTATTATATTTAATTATTATGCAGTCTAAATATTACGCAAACTATTAATACAACGAGCATTAACAATTTAATAAAAGCAATTGCTGTGCCACACCAAGGGGTATTTTAAGACTTTGATTTTAAAGGTGTTTTTAAATAAGGCATCATTTGGAGTTACTTATGAGCGAAAACAACCAAAACTGATCGCTCAGGCAGCTTTTTTCGATCATGTTATTAGGCGTTGTAGTTTACTCGTTAACTTAAAAAACTTACAGATTAGACGATTAACATTAAGAGACACTGCAAATAATTTTCAATAAAACATTTTTTAAAAATATTATATTGTTTAAAATTCACTCCCGTAATATTCGGTAATGTCTACTTTAATTACTGGAGTCAACTGATACAACATAGAAAATACGTCGAAAAACGACGGGAAGTGGTGACTTTCGGAGCCTGTATTTTTCTCAAGCGTCATTAGTTAGGGATATTTTTTCAAATCATTCAGATTCAGCCCAACATAATCGACTACAACACTAACAATACCAATAGATGGCGACCAAAAGTGAAATACCAACAATAGATTTTTATTTACAAGACCCTAAGAGTAGACTTAACACTTTAGTCTTGACGCATAACATAGCTTTTACTGAAAGCTTGCAGATCATTAAAACACGAACTTAAAAACCAATGAAATTGTTGGGTTAACTTAAAAAACCCTTGCATTAATGGTCTGTTATCGCTCACAACGCAATAGTGAGCGCTCAAAAATGGCAATCATCGACCCAACTTTCTAGGTTTTAAAGATGTAGATTCAGGTATCGTGGACGGCCATTCTCCCGAAGGAAAGTGAACAAACCAATTACCCAGCATTACTTTTGCTGGCGGATAGCTGGAATTTTTCATTGTAATTCCGATTGCCTGTGCTTGTAATATTTGATGGCTTTCCGGATCCATTGTTGACATAAAACCATCGGGATCTTCAGGTAAATTTATCACCAGGTTTTTAAAATTATCCCTTAATACTTCCTTATCCTCAATACCGCCAGACAAATTCACTGCTTTAGCAATAGCAATAATACCTGAGTAAGCACCTTCTGCAGCATAACTTGGATAACGCCCAGCGCTTCTTTGAAAACGATTAACAAACGTAAAATTACTGTTAGTTTCCGGCCAGTTTACATGGTGTCTCGCAGATAAAACAAGTCCTAACGGCATGTCTTCACCTAAAGTAGAAAATGTTTCATAATTACCACCAGCATCAAAATTCATCAATGTAGTTTCGTTAAACAAGTCAAATTGCTTAGCCTGCCGAATAAAAGCGATGAAGTCCTGTCCCCACTGGCCATTAATTACAATGTCAGGCTTACGGTCAATCAATGCACTAATATAAATAGTATAATCTGATGCGAATAACTTCGGCCAAAACTCGCCAACAATTTCAAAATCGACATTTTCTTTTTTTAGAAAAAACCGTAAATCTGACCATGCCTGATAGCCGTAATCATAATCAGGGCCAATGAACGCAATTTTCAATTTTTTCTTTTTTTGATGATACGTATTGATGTATATTGCGCCGGCCTGCATTGATTGGCGGGTATCATTACTCATTCTAAAATAAGAAGGATGTAAAGCTTCACTAACTAAACGAGGAGATGCATGGTCAGTGCCTATAAAAAAAACGTCTTCCTTTTTGGCTATTTCGGTTACGGATAACGCTATACTTGAATTTACAACACCGCAAAGGAAATTAACGTTTTCATTTACAATAAAATTTCTAGCAATTTGAACCCCGCGCAAAGGTTTAGACCGAGTATCGCCAATAATTACTTCGAAATCAAAATTCGAATGCGGCCAGTTTTCCCTGATATCTTTTTGTGCTATTTTTATAGCCTCAACACTATCCCTTCCATATAATCCACCAAGACCTGTCAACGGAAAAAGACAACCTATTTTTATTACTTCTTTTTTTATTGGGCTATCACTCTCAGAAGAGATTAATACACCTGAAAACAAGAGCAATGATAGTAGTACAAAATTACACAAAATCTTATAAGTTTTCGGCTTCATTCAACCCCCAGCTTTTGAATTCTTCTTTTCAAGGCATGACGTGAAATACCTAACTTTTCTGCAGCCAAACCTTTCCTACCATTACTTTCGCGTAATACACGCAAAACCAAATCACGCTCAGCATCTGCCAATACACCTTTGGTTATATCACTCCCATCATCCGATATATTCCATAGATCCGAAGGTAACCGATCATCAGAAATCAACTCTCCTGGATAAAGAATAGTAAGGCGTTCAATGATATTTTTTAGCTCTCTAATATTACCCGGCCAATGATAATCATTAAAAATTTTCCGCACATCCAAAGAAAATGTAATGGGTTCGCTACCTTCGCGGCTTGAAAAATTGTCAGCAAAAAAAGTAGCCAACAACCAAACGTCACTGCCACGCTCTCTCAACGAAGGAATTTCCACTGGGATAACATTGAGACGAAAAAACAAATCCTTCCTGAAAGTCCCTTGCTTCATGCCCTCAGACAAATTACGGTTAGTTGCTGCAATCACTCTAACATTGGCGGTTTTTTCTCTTGGAGAACCTATAGGCCGATACGTCCACGACTCTAATAGCGTCAACAGTTTAGCCTGTAAAGCTGGAGGAAGCTCACCTATCTCATCAAGAAACAACGTTCCATTTTCTGCAATCTCAACCAAACCAGCTCGTGTGCTACTGGCGCCAGTATACGCACCTTTTACAACACCGAATAATTCTGCTTCCATTAATTGTTCCGGTAAAGAAGAGCAGTTGATTTCTATAAAAGGAGCATCTTTATTATCATTCCGGTTATGAATCTCTCGTGCAACTATCGTTTTTCCCACACCCGTTTCACCAGAAAGCAATATTGTCTTTGCTTTGCTTTTTGCTACTTGGTTAATAATATCGTTAAGCGTGTTCATTTTAGGACTTTCGCCCATCAAATTTTGCGCAGAGGTGTTTCTTTTCCTAAGATAACGCACTTCTCCCTTAAGCTGTTTTCTTGATATTATTTCGTTAACAAGGAGAATAAGCTCATCTACATCAAAAGGTTTTGTTAGGTAATCTGACGCTCCTATTTTCATAGCACTTACGGCATCTTTAGTTTCACCGTATGCCGACATCATTATGACTGGCATTTCTGGCAAAGATTCTCTTATTTTTTTTAGAACATCTAGACCTGACAAATCTGGCAGCCTAACATCCAACAAAACAATATCCGGCCGCTCTTCATTGGCCACCTTTAGACCGCTTTCGCCATCATACGCTTCCAAGCAATTAATTTTAGCCTGGCGAAGAGCAAAAGATAAAGATTTTGCCAGTTTTACTTCATCATCAATAATAAGACAAGTTATTTCAGCCATGTATATCACACCCGTATTTATTTTTACTATTATTGGATTAACGGAAAAGTAATAGAAACCGTTGTTCCCTTCTCAACCACACTCTCAACATCTAACGTTCCATCATTCACGTGAATCAATTGAGCGCATATCGATAAACCTAATCCCGTACCCTCTTTTTTTGTTGTGAAAAAAGGCATCTGAATTTCAGCCAGCCAACTTTCTGGAATGCCATTTCCAGTATCAGTAATCGTTAACAGGACTCGATTTTTATGCCGATGCGAACGTAAAGTTAAATGGCCACCCTTTGGCATTGCCTGTAATGAATTCAAACAAACATTCATTAATATTTGACTCAACTGCCCTGGATCAACGCAAACCATCAACGAGACATCACCTAAAACGTTTACCTTAACCCCATTTTCCAAAGCTGAAGCTGAAATCAACACAAATACTTTATGCAGTGCCTCCTCAATTGAAACTTTTTCTTTATGCGGCTCTCGTGGACGAGCATAATTCACAAATTCTTCAACAATACCATCCGTACGAATAACCTCATCATTAATCATACTAAGCATCTCTTTATACTTAATATTTTTTTCAGATGCGATAAGACCGTAAACAGTTGTTCTAATGATGGCTAATGGATTTCTAATTTCATGAGCAATACCTGTAGCTAGCTTGCCTAATGATGCCTGACGCTCAGCGTATACACGCGTTTCAATCATTTTGCTAAGTTGCTTACTCATATTATTAAATGAGCACGCTAAGGTACCTAACTCACCTATTCCGTTTTCAGGAACACGCGTTGTTAAATCACCATTTGCTATCGCTCGCGCCCCATCGTTTAAAGGCGTTATCATCCGAGCAAGTCGCTCTGACATACTGATAAACAACCAAGTAACACCAAGTGCAGATGCTGCCACAACCAACAAAAGCCAGCGCCTAATATCCGGCTCAGCTGATATTTCCCCACTACTTTGCAACGCTATATTCCAACCGGGTAAAAAATCATCTGACTGTGCAAGTAAAGTTGTTGGGGTTTTAATGTGACCAATCACCGACAAAGCAACGCGATCTGGTGTAAA
>JBLHJR010000056.1:0-21417 GCA_047619205.1 Candidatus Endobugula sp.
TTCTCTCTCGGTAATATCCATAATTTACGATCGTTATTCCATTGGCCGCCCGATTGTTTTACCTTAACACGCAAACTTGCTTCGTCGAAACCAATTTTTACAGCGACGAAAGCTTTAGCCCTAGCCGCTAAGTAGCCCCGCTGCTGGCAGCCTTGACGGGGTTTAGGTCTTTCATCAACGACTATTTCTACTGTGGTGATGATAATCTCGCCTACATCATCTTCCCGATAGCGCACATTCAATAGCTTATCTCCCCACACCTGGAGATATTTTTGGCTGCCTTGCTGACCTGCGCTTATTGTTTTCAAAACCTTCATTTTATATTCCTTTTTAGTATCAATGTGTAGTTGCTCCAGTGCACTGTGATAATGTACAGTAGCGAAAAGGGAAATCAAAGGGAAAGCAGACAATGGATTATGTAAACGCGTTACCGATAGACGATATTCCAACACCCATCCCAGCCAATCCTGCCCGCTTTATCGATCAATATCGTTTGTTTATGCGGCAGCAGGGGAAAAGTTATTCCACCGAAAAAGCGTATGTTTATTGGGCGCTTTATTACATTCGGTTTTGCAATAAGGACCACCCCAATACACGTGGAGCTGAAGACGTTACCGCCTTTTTAACCCACTTAGTGACCCAGCGATATGTTTCTGTCAATACCCAAAAAACCGCACTTAACGCACTCGCCTGTCTATACAACCAATTTTTAAAACAACCGTTTGGTGAATTGAGTTTTCACTACGCGAAACGGCCACCGCGCATACCGACCGTATTCTCTCATCAAGAGGCAAAACGGGTTATTCAGGCAGTTCACCCTAGCGTGCAACTGATAGCGCAACTGTTTTATGGTTCAGGACTACGATTATCAGAAGCTCTGCGACTGCGCATTAAGGATGTGGACTTTGCCATGAGCTATATTATTGTTCGTGATGGCAAGGGCAATAAGGACCGCACTACATTGCTACCAAAGTCATTAGTCGCTGCGCTGCGACAACAGATTGAAGTGGTGAGGAAACGTCATGAACAAGATATGGGCGATGGCGTTAATCCTGTCTACATGCCTTATGCCCTAACAAGGAAATACCCGAAATATGCCAGGGAACTCGGATGGCAATTTATGTTTCCTTCATCCAGCTTATCCGTCGATCCACGTGCAGAGCTGGAACGACGCCACCATATTCATCGTTGTACCGTGCAAAAACATGTGCATGGTGCAATCCGCGCCGCTGAAATTCACAAACAGGCCAGCTGCCACACCTTTCGCCATTCCTTTGCCACTCGGTTGCTACAAAAAGGTTTTGATTTGCGCAAAATTCAACAGTTGATGGGGCACAGTGACATCAAAACTACTGAAATCTATCTCCATGTATTAGAGAATCTTGGTGACTGGGTGGTGAGCCCAATGGATGAGGACGAGTAGATGCCAACATTAGTCAATGCAAATGAATTTTATGACGACGTCGATTGGCTAGACGAGGGAAAGAATGATCAACAGTTCCAATATGCAATGCAATCATTGCTACCTTGCCAAATTATGCGACTATTGTGGGATGGTTTTACCCTGGCAATTGATTGGGCGCAGCAAACGAATCACTATGATGACATTCAAGATGCGGCGAGGAGTTATTCAGATGTAGTGGCAGCGGCTAACCGTCTTCCCGAAAACCAATGCGACTTGTGGATTGGGCGTGCCGATAATTATTTGCCTTTGTTTTGGATGGTTTGGATGCGGTGGTTAGATGAATGGGAGGATAATGAGCATTGTGTCGAAAAAAATTATGGCCAAAAATTCCGGCGCTTAGACTCCTAACATTTGTATATCACGCCCAAAATCACCTATTTTAGCACGCGCCTATTTTTTATTTTGAAATCGAAAACCACCCTCTAACCCCCATCACATCAATCATTATGCCCTTTTGGATCAAATCCACTCTAGGTGTTTTCGTGCCCCATTCCTCTTATCACCGAATACGTCGATTGATCTAAGGTATTGAATTAATTATAAAAAACTAACGTTTCTGAAATAGATCAAATATATGCAGCCCCAAATGACTATTTATTTGCATGCCGCGACAAATACTGTATATTAAAACAGCTAAAAATATTAAGGGAGCTCGTTATGGATGATATTCGCCCCAACTTACCTGATAAACCTACCCGCTTTATGGATCAGCTGCGTGTATTTATAAGAAGCAAGCAACTAGCCTATAAAACAGAAAAGACTTACTGTACTTGGGTTATAGATTTTATTCGTTACCATGATATGCAGCACCCGAAGTCTTTGGGAGGCATACAGCTAGATGAGTACCTAAGTCATTTGGCCGTAAAACGAAATCTTTCCATCAACAGCCAGAAAACAGCCTTAAATGCACTGGTCTTTATGTTTAAACAGTTTTTAAATATTGAGGTGGGTGTTTTATCCTTTATTCCAAGCTCAAGAGCCAGAACGATTCCTACCGTATTTAGTCACGAAGAAGCAAAATCAGTTATTGATCAATTGCATGGCCTATACAAACTAATGGCGTCCCTAATGTATGGTTCTGATTTAAGGCGATCAGAGGTGTCGCGGCTAAGAGTTCAAGATATAGACTTTGCCAATGCTTGCATCGTTGTTCGTGAAGCAAAAGGCATGAAGTGGCGAAGAACACTATTACCTAAGATACTTGTTGAAGATTTAAAGCATCAGATTGACTTTGCACTGGCGCTTCATCAGCGAGACCTAGCCGGAGGATTTGGGGAGGTCTATCTACCTCACGCGTTAAATAAAAAACTTTACTTTTTGTGACGGGTAAACTGCGCTAGATAAAAAGACGCTGTAATCACTCATTAACAGCGCCCTTTTCCACTACACTACTCTGCCCTAATGGCTAATCATCCAAGGCCGCATAGAAGGAAACATCTTTTCCCCATGTGCGGTATACAGCAGATTAGATTTTCCAACTTTTCTAGCATCACTACCACAACCGTTGCTGTGTTTGTGGTCTTCTTCACGGCGCACTTTGGTGGAGTATGCCGGTTCGTGTTGGTTACGTTCGTTGGTTTTTTCAGCCAGCCGTTTAGCCGGTGACATGTCGAGAATGTCGGGGGAGAGCATAATAATTCGTGCACTGGCTTTACTACAGCTTGGGCACGTAGCAGGTTGATCTGACTCACTCATTGAGGCGAGCTCATAAAATACGCCGTGGTCGGCACATTTGTAATCATATACAGGCATAGGGGTCTCCCTTTATGCATTTAATTATTGATGTTAGTCAACACTAATGGCAATTAACACCGCTTAACCATCGTTAGCTTCGGTTCACAAAGATTTTTTGTAAAGCTAGTACTAGTCGAGGTCTGGCGCTAACGGTATATCGACGGAGCCATCTAACTCTTTCTTCGGACCATCTGCATTCGGGTTCACATCAAAGTCGAAAATATCCGTCGGTAACCATAAGGTGGCGCAGGCGTTTGGAATATCAACCACGCCACTGATATGACCTTGTACTGGCGCGGTACCTAAGATGGCGTAGGCTTGGGCGCGGGAGTAACCAAACTTTTCGAGATAATTGATGGCATTTAAGCAGGCTTGACGATAGGCAATATGCACATCGAGATAATGCTGTTCTCCACCTTCGTCTACCGATATGCCTTCAAAGATTAAGTAGTCATCATATTTTGGTGTGATGGGGCTAGGTTTAAAGATTGGATTTTTAATGGCATATTTTTCCATGCCGCCTTTGACTAGATTTACGCGTAGGTGAATCCAGCCTGCCATTTCTATAGCACCGCAAAAGGTGATTTCTCCATCGCCTTGGCTAAAGTGTAAATCGCCTACAGACAAGCCGCCGCCTTCAATATACACAGGGAAATAAATTTTTGAACCACGGGACAAATCCTTAATATCACAGTTACCTCCATGTTCACGAGGTGGAACCGTGCGAGCGCCTTCTGCTGCAGCGGCATCTCTTGCTTCGCCTTGCAGAGTCCCCATGTGAGCAGTGTTGCCGCCATCAGGAAGACAGGCCAGTGCAGGCATTCTGTCTGGCTCGGTGTCAAATAACTTCTTCTCCCGGGTGTTCCACTCATCTAACAATTCTCGTGATGGTAAGCAACCGATAAGACCCGGATGGATTAGGCCCGCATATTCAACGCCAGGTACGTGGCGTGATTTAGTGAACATGCCGTTAATATCCCATATTGATTTTTGCGCTTCAGGAAAATGCTCGGTTAAAAATCCACCGCCATTTTTCTTTGAAAAGAAGCCGTTAAAACCCCATAAGCTTTCATCAAAGGTGCCGATATCTAAAATGTCGACAACTAATAAATCGCCCGGCTCTGCACCTTCAACACCGACAGGGCCGGATAAAAAATGTACTTGGCTGAGGTCAACGTCGCGCACATCGGCTGCGTCGTCGTTGTTTTCTATTTGTCCGCCGGTCCAGTCGTAACATTCAATTTTAAAATCATCACCGGGTTTTACCATCGCCGCCATAGGAATATCTGGGTGCCAGCGATTGTGAATCTTCTCGTTGGTATAGGGAGATTCTTTTAAGTTTACTTTAATGATGGTTTCAGTCATTTTAGGCTCCTAGTTTGTAATGGTTAGCTATTTCTCATACTACTAAACGTGATTAGTTATACAGAAAGGTATTTCTTAATCTGTTCGGTATTGACATTGTCACGAGTGTCTTCGTGAATAAATTCACCCTTGTCGATGACGATAATTCTATCGGCCACTGCCATGGTAAAACTCAGCACCTGCTCAGAGACAATAATAGTGATGTCGCGTATTTTTTTAATTTCATTTAATACGTTAGCAATATCTTTAATGATGGATGGCTGAATGCCTTCTGTAGGCTCGTCTAACAAAAGTACTTTCGGGTTTGTCACTAGTGCGCGAGCAATAGCCAATTGCTGTTGCTGCCCTCCAGAAAGGTTGCCGCCTTTACGGTGGCGCATATCCCTGAGCACTGGGAATAAGCTATAAATCTCGTCGGGAATGACTTTGGTGTTTGATACGCCCATGCCCGTTTGAATATTTTCTTGAACGGTTAAGGTAGGGAAGATCATCCGCCCTTGGGGAACATAGGCAATACCGTTTTCAACCCGCTGAAAGCTTTCGCTTTCCGTCACGTTGATGTCATCAACCATAATCTCACCACCACTGGTTGGCAAAATACCCATAAGTGATTTAAACAAGGTGGTTTTACCCATGCCATTACGCCCCATAATGGCTAAGGTTTGATTCTTAGGCACAGAAAAACTTAGGTCGTGAATGACTTCACTTTGTCCGTAACAGACATTTAGATTTGATACGTTCAACATGTTTTTACCTACCATTTTTTATCTGAAATTTTTTACTTGAGCTTTTCCCTAGCCACTTTCCTTACGCACTTTCCTTACGCACTTTCCTTACGCACTTTCCTTACGCACTTTCATTACACACTTTAGCTACAACAAGATATTGACTAATGTCCCAAATACACTTCGATGACATCAGGGTTTTTTTGTACGGTTTCCATATCGCCTGTGGCCAGAATTTTTCCCTGGTGTAACACAGTCACTTTGTGAGCAATACGCGCGACAAAATCCATGTCGTGTTCAATCACTAGTACCGAACGCCCTTGGCTAATCTTATTCAGCAACACTGCTGTTTGCTCGCGCTCTTTTACACTCATCCCTGCGACCGGTTCATCTAGCATTAGTAATTGAGGATCTTGTATCAATAACATGCCAATTTCTAACCATTGCTTTTGTCCGTGGCTAAGAAAGCCTGCTTCGGTATCTAGAGCATCTTCCAGCATAATCTCCTTGGCTATTTCATGGATTTTTGCAGTCACGGTGTCATCTCGTTCAAATACTAATGAACTAAAAACGCCTCGACCATGAGGATATGACACCTCAAGATTTTCGAGTACGCTTAGATTTTCATAAATGGAAGGCGTTTGAAATTTTCTGCCAACGCCTTGACGCACAATTTCGTGTTCAGATAAGTGGGTTAGTTCTTTATTTAAGAACTTAATGCTGCCGGAAGTCGCTTTTGTCTTTCCGCAAATTAAGTCTAGCACCGTGGTTTTACCCGCTCCGTTAGGGCCAATCACGACATGCAACTCATTTTTATCTAGGTAAAAATTAAGGCTGTCAACCGCTTTAAAACCATCAAACGATACGGTTAGATCTTCTATTGATAAGGTGTAGTCAGTATTGTTGGTTAACATTATGCGTTCTCCGCCGTAGTCTTTCTCGCTGACGGGATATATTTCGCCCATAGTTTTTTAATCGGTTTACATTTATCAGTGAGATGATGACCATAGTCTTCCCATAAGCCCGCTAAACCATTCGGGAAAAGCATCACCACCGCAATAAATAATCCACCCATTAAGAACAACCAGAGTTCTGGAAATGATTCCGAAAATGCCGTCTTACCAAAGTTAATCAATAAAGTGCCGTAGACCGCGCCGATGAGAGACATACGGCCGCCTACTGCAGCAAAGATCACCATTTCGATAGACGGTACAATACCGACAAAGGATGGCGACATAAAACCAACTTGCAATGTGAACATCGCACCGCCGATGGCCGAGATCATTGCCGCAAAACAGAAAATAAAAATTTTAAAATTCGCTACGTCGTAGCCAGAGAATCGTACACGATCTTCTTTATCACGTATGGCTAACAAGAGACGACCAAATTTACTCGTCAAAATAAATCGAGAAATAATAATTACGCCTAATAAAAGGAAGCAATTAACAAAATATAAGACATAGGTGGCAGAGTCTGAGGTAATGTCCCAGCCATTTAAGGTACGTAAATCGGTAATACCATTAATGCCCCCGGTAAAACCCTGCTGCCCCACAATTAACACAGTTAAAATAACCGCTATCACTTGAGTGATAATCGCAAAGTAAACCCCACCCACACGCCGTTTGAACATCGCAACGCCGATAATGTAGGCAAATAGTGCAGGCAACACTAAAATAGCGAGGATAGTAAAAGTAAAGCTGGTGAAGGGTTCCCAAAACCAAGGTAACTCGGTTATTTGGTTCCAATCCATAAAGTCGGGGATACCGGGTGTGGATTGAATCGCTGTATTTTCTGCTGATGATGCCTCTAACTTTAAGAACATCGCCATAGCGTAGCCACCTAAACCAAAGAATATCCCCTGCCCTAGGCTCAATGTACCGCCGTAACCCCACAACAAGACCAAGCTCACTGCAGCAAAGGCATAAGTGAGATATTTACCGGCTAGACTAAGACGAAATGAATCCAGCAAGGTGGGAAAGACCACGAGAATAATGGCGGCTAAGATGACAAACCCTGTCAAGCCATTCTTACCGCCGAACAGTTTTTCGTATATAAAATTCATATTCATCTCCAAAAAATTTTAAAAGCCAAAAAATGTATCATCAGGCCGTTGATGACGTGTTTATCGAGTAGGTGCTTCTTAACGACGCACCTTGCTAGCGAACAAACCTTCCGGCTTAAACATCAAAATTAATACTAGGGCAAATAAGGTATACACTTTCGCCATAGAACCGCTGATAAAGAACTCTAAAATAGATTGTGCTTGCGCAATAGAAAACGCCGAAGCAATGGTGCCTAATAAACTGGCTGCACCACCAAAAACCACCACCATGAAGGTATCAACAATATATAAAGTTCCTGTGGTAGGACCTGTGGAGGCAATAGTCGTAAACGCTGCACCAGCGATACCGGCAATTCCACAACCTAAAGCAAAGGTATAACGATCGACTTTTTTGGTATTAATACCTACTGCACCACTCATGATTCTGTTTTGCGTCGTCGCACGTACGTGCAAGCCCCAACTAGACTTATGTAACAAATAAAATACAGCGAGTGTGACTACTGCGGTTAGCGCCAGTACAAACATACCGTTCAAAGGAATGTGGATCATCTCTGTGGGCTGATAGGAACCTAGTAACCATTCCGGTAAAGTGGGACTCACTTCGCGAGCGCCGAATAAAGAACGGAAGGATTGTTGCATAATCAGACTTAAACCCCAGGTGGCGAGCAAGGTGTCTAAGGGTCTTTTATACAAGTGCCTTATCAAGGCGAATTCAGCAAGATAACCTAGTATTCCAGCCATAAAGAACGCTAAAATAATGGCAAAAATAAAATAAAATGGCATAAAAGCAGGGAAGTATGTTTCGGTTAGGGTGGCTAAAAAATACGTGGTATAAGCACCTACCGCCATAAATTCGCCGTGTGCCATATTGATCACACCCATTTGACCAAAAATAATTGCTAGCCCTAAAGCCATTAACAAAAGCACGCTAAATAAACTAATGCCAGCGAAGCCCTGCATGGCAAAGATTGCCCCTAACTCGCTATATGAATACTCGTCCATTTTGTTATCCCCACCCATAAATAAAATATAACTGAAAAAATACTACAAAAACTCAACTGGAAATTTAACTTTATTCTCTGTGCAGACTTTTCTGTGCTGACTTTTCTGTGCTGACTTTTCTGTACTGATTTATTTGTACTGACTTTTCTGTACTGAGTAGCAGGGAACGTCCTTGTTCACTACTGATCAAATTCTACTACTATTTACTGGTAGCCCTCAGGGAATGGATTTGGCTCAATTAGTTCAGAGGTGAAAACCACTGTTGCCTGTCCATCTTTATTCCATCGACCGACGCGTGCCTTACTCCACAAGTGATGGTTTTGATGTAACTTCACATAACCTTCAGGCGCTGTGGTTAATTCGATATCTCCCTTTTCAGACTCAATAACTACTTTATCTACATCAAAGGATCCCGCTCTTTCTACTGCGGCTTTCCATAACCAAGGTCCTAAATAAGCCGCTTGAGTTACATCACCTACTACACTGTCCTCGCCCCACATGTCTTTAAAGGCGGCAAGAAAAGCTGTGTTGTTAGCATTATCTTGGCTTTGGAAGTATTTCATTATTGAATAGAAGCCTTCTAGGTTTTCACCGCCTATACCTAGCACTTCATCTTCAGTGACGGAAATAGTTAACAAGGTTTGTTTCTTCGAGGTAATGCCCGCTGCTTTTAACTGCTTAAACCAAGCAACATTGCTACCACCTACTACTGCGGCATAGATAACATCCGGCTTTTTTAAGCGGATTTTATTAATCACCGAACCAAACTGCGTATTGCCTAGTGGTTTATATTCTTCACCCACTACTTTTCCACCCAGTACATTTTCAATATGTTTACGCGCAATCTTCATTGATGTTCTTGGCCAGATATAATCTGATCCGATTAGATAAAAGGTTTTCGCTTTCTTTTCTTTAGCAACCCAATCTAAACCCGCCAAAATTTGCTGTGTAGCTTCTTGTCCGGTATAGATTACATTTTTTGATTGCTCTAGACCTTCATAGAAAGTGGGGTAGTACAGCAATCCATTTTCTTTTTCAAAAACAGGTAGTACCGCTTTACGTGATGCTGATGTCCACGCGCCAAATACAGCAGCCACTTTGTCTTGCACTAATAATTTTTTCGCTTTTTCGGCAAAGGTTGGCCAATCACTTGCGCCATCTTCTTGGATGATGTTAATTTTACGGCCTAAAATACCGCCCATATCATTGATTTGCTTAATCGCTAATTTCTCAGCTTCTTGTGCTCCGGTTTCACTAATGGCCATTGTGCCCGTTAGTGAATGCAAGATGCCGACGGTTACTTCAGTATCAGTAACCGCTAGACCGGTAGTATTTACCTCCGCTGACGCAAGTGTTGCATAAGCACCCATCACAATAGATACCGCACCCATTGCAGCAATTTTTGTTAACTGCTTTCGATAGGATACGAATGATGGAAAACCATTCTGTAATGTCTTGTTCATAATCAAGCCCCGACTATTGGTTGAATAAAAGTGTTGGTATATATGTTATTGAATATTTTTAGTGCTCCCCAAAGGGCAGTCAATAATTTTCAACGCTGGCATTATGCGTAAGATGTAAAAATTAACCTATGGGCGTAATTGACTAGACTGCTACGCTATATAACGTAGTAGGTTATTAAGTAATATGTAGTAGGCGTGTGCGAAATAAATTTGATAGAAAAGCACTAGGAGGCTGTCCGAGAATAGGGGCCGTAGCGAGGGGAAACAATGTTGAGTCCATTTTTTCGAACATTTGAGGCGAATAGTGGTTCTATTCAACGAAAATGATCGGAAAAATGGGCCGAAATAGTTTTTCCGCAGTAGGTTCTCTATTCTCGGACAGCCTCCTAGGTTATCTAACGCATGATTTCATATAGAAAAATGCACCGACTGCAGGCAGATACTTCGGTCGAACATCTTGTGCATTATTATTAAAGGGCATCTCTAAAAACGCACTTTTTTCGCAATAGCTGCGTCGGCTCCGTGCTCGAATCCTCATGTACTACTGGGTCACTTGAAAAGAATACACTCCATTTCAGGCACGCTGTGAATATGTCCCTATACGCTCAGCTTCGGCATCCATGCCTCGGATGGCCTGAAACGGAGTGTATTCTTTTCAGCACCCTACATAGGAGCCTGTCGGACTTAACGCTGTTCTACTGCGGAAAAGCAGGAACCCGCCATTTTTCACGGTCAATTTCGTTAAATAGAGCGACTATTCGCCTTAATCGACTGCAAAAACTGACTAACTCCTGCTTTCCCTCGCTACGAACGGTTAAGTCCGACAGGCTCCTAGTATGTCTTATACACTGCGGATCTCCGCGCGGGGTCTTCTTGTACTCACGCAAAAATTGCTGTTTTTAGATGTGCCCTAAAGTAAAAAATGCACCGATTAGAGGCATCTATCGATGATGAAATTATAATAGTGCGATGTAACAGGCAGTAGGCCTTGTGGACGCTAAAATATCATTAATAATAGCCAACATTACATAAAATTATCGCCACTTATTCAGCGCCAGCCCTTACAGAACCTGATGGTAGATCTTTACAATCACACCGAGTATAAAATCTACACTCGTTATTTTATAGATGGCATTAAATTAGCATACAAACTGTTAGCCCTAATAGTGTAGGTTAATTTTTATGCGGGCTCTGATTAAGTCTGGGGAGAGTATGTCTTGATCAGCGACGCCACGAATAGAACACCAGCATGAATGCTAAACAGAAAATATTTAGGGTGCGGCGCAGTTATAACCAATGGGTGAATAACCAAACCCTAGAAGATTATGCTCTGCGTTTTACCGCTAAGAGTGCTCGAAAATGGTCCTTGTCGCGAGTCGCCAATACCGCATTAGGGGCTATTTCATTTTTAGCCCTAGAGGCCATTGGCGCCGCGATCACTTTAAGCTATGGCTTTGATAATGCCGCTGCGGCTATTCTTGTTGTGGGTTTATTTATTGCTTTCGCTGGTATGCCTATCTGTTATTACGCAGCAAAGTATGGTGTTGATATAGATCTACTCACACGCGGTGCTGGCTTTGGTTATATTGGCTCCACCGCTACCTCGCTGATCTACGCCTCGTTTACGTTTATCTTTTTTGCCCTTGAGGCGGCCATTATGGCGATGGCACTCAAGCTTTTATTGGGTATCCCTTTGGGTATTGGTTATGTCATTTGTTCGGTTCTGGTTATTCCCCTAGTCACCCATGGCATAACGCTGATTAGTCGATTTCAGTTGTGGACTCAACCTATCTGGGTGATTTTCCAGGTCGCCCCCTTTATTTATATTTTACTATATGACTACCAATCGGTGTCGAGCTGGACTGAATTTAGCGGCATAGAGAATGATCATCCAGAACAGGTGAGCCTGATTTATTTCGGTGCGTCTGTCGCTGTACTGTTTTCACTAGTGGCACAAATTGGTGAGCAAGTAGACTTTTTACGTTTCTTGCCAGAAAAAACACAAAAAAATCGTATACGTTGGTGGATAGCGATGCTGTCTGCGGGGCCGGGCTGGATTATTATTGGTGTGGCTAAGATTTTTGCGGGGTCTTTATTAGCCTATATTGCTTTTCATCAAGGCATGACGCCTGAAAATGCGACTGACCCGACCATTATGTACACCGTGGCATTTGAATACATGACTAACAACCCACAATCTGCACTACTCATCAGTGGCATTTTCGTTATTCTTTCCCAGTTAAAAATTAACGTGACTAATGCTTATGCGGGGTCTATCGCTTGGTCTAACTTTTTCTCTCGCTTAACTCATAGCCACCCTGGCAGAGTGGTCTGGTTAATCTTTAATGTGGTGATTGCTCTAATGCTCATGGAGATAGGTGTTTATCAAGCATTTGAAAAAACATTAGGTGCTTATGCCATTGTCGCGGTTAGCTGGGTTAGCTGCTTAGTCGCTGACCTTGTTATTAACAAACCGCTTAAGCTAAGCCCAAAACATATCGAATTTCGTCGCGCCTATCTTCATGACATTAATCCAGTGGGTGTAGGCTCGATGATTACTTCATCGACTGTGGGCATTATCTTTTATCTCGGTATTTTTGGTACAGAAGCAAAAGCACTGGCACACTTTGTTACCATTTTCTGCGCGTTTGTTTTAGTCCCAACTATTGCTATTCTCACTAAAAGTAAATTTTATCTGGCTAGAAATAATGATGATCACCTTTTCACTGCAGATAATGTCGAGTGTTGTATCTGTCAGAACCAATACGAAAAAGAAGATATGGCCTACTGCCCAGCCTACGCGGGAGCTATCTGTTCTTTGTGCTGCTCCTTAGATGCTCGATGCGAAGACATGTGTAAAGCTACAAAAAAAATACCAGAATATATTGTAGATTTTTTGGCATTAATACTACCCAAATATATTGCCATGACTATTAACAAACGACTGATTAAGTTTAGTCTGCTGGTGACTTCTGTTTCCGCTATTATTGGCTCATTATTAGCGCTGTCTTATATTAACGGTAGAACAAACGATGCCGTCACCGATCTGTTATTATATTCCTTACTATGGAAAGTATTTTTAATTCTCATTATTGTTGCTGGTGTGATTTCTTGGTTATTTGTTCTCGCCAACGAAAGTCGACATGTAGCGCAAGAAGAATCACAAAGACAAAACAATCTACTAGCGAAAGAAATACATGCCCACGAAAAAACCGACGAAGCACTACAAAAAGCAAAAGAATTAGCCGAAGCCGCTAACAATGCTAAAAGTCGATATTTAACGGGAATTAGCCACGAATTAAGAACCCCCTTAAATTCTATCTTAGGTTATGCACAGATATTAGAAATTGACGATGAGATAGCCGTTTCAAAACGTAACAAAATCTCTATCATTCGTCGTAGCGGGGAACATTTAGCGGATTTAATTGAAGGCTTACTAAATATTTCTCAAATAGAAGCAGGCAAGCTGCACATTCATCGTAATCAAATTAGGATTTCATCCTTGATTGATGAAATTGTGACTATGTTTCATTTGCAAGCTAAAGAAAAAGGCTTGGAATTCACCTATCATTGTATCAATAGCCTACCTGAGTTTGTCGCTTCAGATGAAAAAAGACTACGACAAATATTAATCAACTTGTTATCTAATGCCATTAAATTTACTCGCGAAGGCAGCGTCTCATTAACGGTAAAGTATAGAAACCAAGTGGCTGAATTTCAAATTAAGGATTCCGGTATTGGTATTCCCGTGGAAGATATTGAGCGTATATTCAGACCGTTTGAACGGGTCAATCATGCCGATGTTGCAATGACACCCGGCACCGGACTTGGCCTCACCATCACCCAGCTGCTCACCGAAATTATGGGCGGAGAAATTAAAGCTGAAAATAATATTGGCAGCGGCACTACCTTCACTGTATGGCTAATGTTATCCGATATCATCTACCCTAGCGTCGAAACCACACCTTTACGCAGAGTTTATGGCTATAAAGGCAACGTCAAAACAGTGGTAGTGGTTGATGACGATGCCATACATAGAAGCCTAATTAACGATATTTTATCGCCGCTAGGCTTTACCGTACTTCAAGCAGCCTCGGCAAAAGAATGCCTTAGCTTATTTGAACAAGAACCACCTGACCTCTACCTGCTCGACATTTCTATGCCAGATAAAAATGGCTGGGAGGTTGCAGAAATTCTACGTAGCAAAGCCTACACCAAGCCTATTATTATTGCCTCGGCCAACGCCAATGAGAGCTCTGACAATAACCTTCACCCCAACATCGTTAATGACCATATTATCAAACCTATTAAGATAGAGTCTTTGATAGAGAAAGTCGGTCAATGGCTGGAAATCGAATGGATTTATGAGCCTTCAGCGGAACAGAGTGCATTAGCACAAGCTCGTCTTAGTGTTCATCAAGACGACAGCCACACAGCAGGCCCAAGTGAACCAACGACAATCGATGCTGAGGCATTGCAAAAATTAATTGAGTTAGCCGAAGTAGGCCATTTAACCCAACTCAAAAAACATCTTGAGGCTTTAGAGCAGCAAGGTCAGATTAGCCCAGCGCTTGGAGACCAATTTCGATTATGGTTACAAGAAGTTAGGTTCGACAAAATATTAGACGTATTGAGGAATTCTGCTGATGGTTAACGATAAACAAGAAAAAAGTGTTGTACTGATTGTGGACGACTCGCCAGATACACTCAGCTTACTGAATGAAGTTTTTGAACAGGAAGGTATGGAAACACTGGTTGCCCTCGAAGGTAATCAAGCACTGTCTATTGCGCGAAAAATGATTCCCGATATTATTATTTTAGATGCAGTAATGCCGACCATGAGTGGCTTTGAAGTTTGCGAAAAATTAAAACAAGATGCCGAACTTAACTCTATACCGGTGATATTTATGACCGGTCTTAGCGATACTGAAAGTGTGGTTAAAGGCTTTGATGTCGGCGGTATAGACTATGTCACCAAGCCCATTGTCAATAGCGAACTTGTTGCTCGCATGAGAGTACACCTTGCTAATAGCCGGGTTGCACTTAGCGCACAATCTGCTTTGGATCTCGCCGGACAGTATATTTTCGCCGTTGATCCGCTAGGGCATACCATTTGGTCGACGCCTCAAGTAAATCAGTTATTAGAAACCGCGAATAATCAACAAGCCTTAGTAGACAAGCAATTAGTAGGCAAGCAATTATCCAAAGAAATACATCAGTGGCTTAGCCACGACCCCACGATGGGCAACTGTTTTACACTTAGCCCTCCCCTGCAGACACTTAAGGTGTGTTTTCTAGGCCATGCCGGTAACAATGAACACTTATTACGACTATCGCATCAGGAGTCCAACAATGAATCCTCTGTACTAAAAAAATACTGGGGGCTCACTAGCCGCGAAGCGGAAGTGTTATATTGGATATCGAAAGGGAAAACTAACCGTGATATCGGACAAATCCTAGGTACCAGTCCGAGAACTATCAATAAGCATTCAGAAAACATTTACAAAAAAATGGATGTTGAAAATCGAACCTCGGCTGCCGCTAAGGCGCTTGAGCATTTGCAGCACTAGACTGCAGCAGAGTGACGCTGTGAAAAATCAGATTAAGTAGAAGTGCCTTAGAGCTGCATATATTGTTTTAATGAGTAACCGGTCCAGCGCTTGAAGGCACGCTGAAAAGCGCGCCCATCCGCATAACCCAGCAAAGAAGGGATGACACTATTGCAACAGTCTTTTTGATTAAGATAAGTCATAGCTACGTCTTTTCTAACATCATCCAATAATTGTTGGTACGTCGCATCATATCCTTTAAGTCTTCGATGAAAACTACGAAGGCCTAAATTTGATACGGCAGCAATGTCTCCCGCAGAAAAGTTTCCACGGCTCAGTCTACCCGCGATGTTGCTGCGGACATCACTGAGGAAATTTGAATTGTTATCCAATGAACTCAATACGGATTCTGCACGATATTGAAAAATACCATAAGGGTAATCGTTGTAGGTTTTGTTTTTATGGATCAATAGGTCTTTAGAGAAAGCAATACTATTATTCGCTTCATCAAAAAACATGGGGCAGTTGAAATATTTTTTGTAGCATGCAATGGAGGCGGGCTCGGCATACTGAAAATGTAAGCTTACTGGATATATGTCTTCATCCACGAAGATACGCACCCAATTAAAAAAACCAGAAAAAACCCGCTCAATTTCGTATCGATGAAAAAAGCCTTCCATAATAGAATAATTTATAACAAAACTATCGCCAGTTTCACTGAATTCCAAATGAATGTGATCAGCCAATATTTTAGTGTAACGAATCTTATTTTGAACTGCCGCACGTAAATCTTGGCTGGCTAGGAAAGTCAAACCCACAATACCTCGATCACTGGGGTTGGACTCAGATCCCATCAACAAGCCTATTGCCTGATGAGAAAGCAGCTCTTCAGCTACCTGCCAAAGATTTAAATGACTATGTACGGGGAATCGACCTTCCGATTGCTCTAGTTCAGCTAAATTAATCCCTGACTTTTCCAACAGTACCACTTCATCTACACCATGCTCAATAACACGGCGATATAGCTCACGTGTTGTTTCTACCGCCATACAAGGGTCAATATTCATGCCTTAATATTTCTCTAAAACTTGCCTAACCTGTCCGTTGGTTAGCGCGATTAATGGAACGCGTTCGTTTAATGTTTAGTAGCGAAGCATTAAATCAAAAAAACTGCTTTCTACATGTAGGATCTCAGTGTGTTCGAGTAATGTGACATGTGGTAGCGGTTCAAGACATGTGGCAGTTTTTAAAGACATGTGGCAATTTTTAGGGTTGCCTACACTTAACCGCTTGCTTTATAAAATAAGATTGTGTACCTTGCCGCTAGATTTGTAACCAACACTATAAAAGATATTTAATGGAAACCATTATTTTTATCAGCCTCCTTTGCCTATTTGTAGGCATAGGCTATATAGCTTCTCGGCGCAATACTCACACATCCTCTGATTACCTGCTGGCTAATAACACCACTTCGCCTCTACTCACTGCGTTATCCGCTGCATCCTCTAAATATAGTGGCTATATGTTTATCGGCTTAGCGGGTTATAGACATTCAACGATATAAAGGAACAACAATAAAGTGAGATATTTTTTTGTCTGGCTAGGCGTTCAATACAGGTAATAGTCACTCTATTGGCCAATTGAGCAACGACGTCAGACAGAAAAATAGCCGCTTTTTGTGTTCACTTATATCGTTGAATGTCTATATATATATATATATACATTAACGGACTATCTGCCATCTGGATATTACTGGGGTTTTTATTTGGTGATGCTTTAGTTTTTTATTCTATCCACCAAAAAGTCCGCGAAGAAACTGATAGATTGGGCAGTAAAAGTTTTATTGATTTAATTAGTCGCTGGCATCGCGGCGACTATAGTGTGACGCGCGTCACGATCAGCATCATTTCTCTAGTCTTTTTACTGACCTATTCTGCCGCACAATTTAATGCCGGCGGCAAAGCGCTCTATGCTATTTTCGGCTGGCATTATTATTTAGGCTCTTTGATTTGCGCCCTGCTTATTCTTACTTATTGCCTAAAAGGTGGGCTACGTGCCTCCATATGGACTGATGCCGCGCAAGCAATAGTCATGCTGCTCGCCCTGATAATGTTGCTATTTTCAGTCATTATTCACACTAAAGGCTTAACGCCGTTACTACAACAACTACAGGATATATCACCGAATTATTTAAGCCTAGGAGTAGAAAAATTCGGCTCCTTGAGTGGGGTGATGCTATTTGCAATGGGATGGATATTCAATGGTATCGGGGTAACAGGACAACCACACATTATGGTTAGATTTATGGCGTTAGACAATGCTAGCAACATAAATAAAACGGGAGCTTATTATTTCATCTGGAGCGTTTTATTCCTATTTCTGATTTTGATGATCAGCTTATCTGCTCGCATTTTTATCGACCCTCAAGCAATCTCTGATACTGAGCTTGTACTGCCCCGCTTGGCACAATTATTACTCCCCAGTGTGGCTATTGGCTTTATTCTAGGTGGAATTTTTGCTTCCATCGTCTCAACTACTGATTCGCAAATTTTGAGTTGCTCCGCCATTATTAGTGAGGATCTTAAGCTAGGAAAAACAAATCAACATAGATACATCATTACTTTTGGTGTAACACTAACCGCTCTATTCATCAGTTTATTTGCACCCACTGATGTATTTACTCTGGTGATTTTTTCCTGGTCAGCGCTAGCCTGCACTATGGGTCCACTAGTCATTGTACAGGCCTGCGGGCAACGCCCTCCCCAGTGGCTCACACTTGCAATGATTGCTGCTGGCTTATCAACCGCCTTGATATGGAGGGCCGTGGGTTTAAGCGGTCAAGTTTATGAAGCTCTCCCTGGAATAATGGCTGGCATTATTGTTTTTTTTATTGGTTCGCTATTTATTCAACACAAGGATTAAGCAGATAAGTATGCGCTAGATCAATTAGGCATTGCAACAATGCGTTTAACTACTGTATTAACCCGTGCATTAGCAAATTTTATCTCATACTTTTTATCACGTAAAGAAGCCACCATAACCTGAAGATTCATAGCAACCCCCCGTGATAAGTTAACCCGTTCTTTTTTACCGTCTTAATAATGTTTCCATTATCGATAACATCTATTCTATAAGAAAAAACTGTATACGCTAACGCATCCGAGACAAAAGGTGTGGCATCACCAACAAATCTGCGTTTATAGAACACCTTCATTTTTAATGCGTTCATACTAGAATTTTCAGAAAGTAGACTTTATGCATGTAAATCAGTAATGATTTTTTCATTAATAATCGCTTCTAACTCAGCTGATTGGTGATATTGTATTTTCGCGGAAGCCGTTTGAGAAAACTCGAAATTTACTTTATCAAACTGAAACTGTTTACTTATTTTTATGTCAGGTACATTAGCAGAAGATGGGAGATGAACCGGAAGAGCAACCTAAAAAATCAACACTCAGTACGATTACAATCAAACGTAAAAATGCACTTTGCATATACTTCCTTTTTATCAAGATACAGAGTCTCGAAGGCTTTTACCCCTTGCATTTAAATTATAAAGACTTTAGGGGGCATCGTTGACACCAATACATTTATGATGAGACATTTACACGGAAGATGACTTTACTTTCAGGCAAGGAAAAAACGCACAAAAAGAGGGTATTGATAGGCATAAATGACCGATTGGAGCATTTTTAACGCGGCATGAGAGCACAGTGGCTTTCGTGTAAGCGTCTTATCATATATCACTATCAAGCATGTTATGTATGGCTTCACACCACGGCAATAGTAGCCTGTTCATGCTTCAGAAAATAGGTATGCAGACACTATTTAGTCATGCACAATAAGCGTAATAGTGTGACTGTTGCGACGTTCATTACTCTTAAAAGCATTCTTCAGTCTGACGCACGGCGGTAAATAACCCCTAATCACGCTTTATTTTTCAGTAAAGTCGTCATAAAACCGTTAAAATAGCTTTTTTAACCTAGATTGTATTTATTCTTATGTCTCTACCCTCCTCTCCGCAATTATCTCCCCAAGATACCCGCGTCATGGTCGGCATGTCTGGCGGTGTTGATTCTTCTGTCACCGCGCTTTTACTTCAGCAGCAAGGCTATCAGGTGGAAGGCTTGTTTATGAAGAACTGGGATGAAGATGATGGCACCGAGTATTGCTCGGCTAAAGACGATCTAGCTGATGCCCAACGAGTGTGCGATACCTTAGGTATTAAGCTACATACGGCTAACTTCGCTGCGGAATATTGGGATAATGTCTTCGAGTACTTCCTTGCCGAGTACAAAGCGGGCCGCACGCCTAACCCCGATATCTTGTGTAATCGTGAGATCAAATTTAAAGTTTTTTTAGAATATGCCCAGGTGCTAGGTGCGGATTTAATTGCAACGGGGCATTATGTCCGCCGCCATGATCAAGATGGCCTCACCCAGTTACTGAAAGGCTGCGACACCAATAAAGACCAAAGCTATTTTTTACATGCCGTCGCAGGCGAGCAATTGGCAAAAACCCTCTTTCCTGTCGGTGAGTTAGAAAAGCCAGCCGTACGGAAACTAGCGGAACAGCATCATTTAATCACTCATAACAAAAAAGACAGCACCGGTATTTGTTTTATTGGTGAGCGCCGCTTTAAGGATTTCTTAAAGCAGTATCTACCTGCACAAGCGGGCGAAATTGTCAGCGATACCGGGCAAGTCATTGGTCAACACTCAGGCTTGATGTATCACACCATGGGACAACGGCAGGGTTTAGGTATTGGCGGCGTAAAGAATGCACCTGATGCACCATGGTATGTGATCGATAAAGAGGTAGACAACAATCGCCTAATTGTCGTACAAGGTGATAAACACCCGCGACTGTATCACCAGCAATTGCACGCCACTGATATGCACTGGATAAACCCAGCACCCAGCCAAACATCGTTGCGCTGCCACGCTAAAATTCGTTATCGCCAAGCAGATCAAGCCTGCACTGTCAGCATCGAAAGCTCTAGAAGTGATGGTGGTGATGGCGGTGGTATTCATGTGGTATTTGATGAACCTCAGCGCGCGGTAGCACCTGGGCAATCGGTTGTTTTATACGCTGGCGAGCATTGTTTAGGTGGTGCGGTGATTAATTCTCGTTCCAATTAATTGCGAATTGACCACACTGCCCCCATAGAGTTATATCAGTACACCTTTACCCATTTTTACCCTACAGTTTTTGAAGCACATTTTTGGAGAGCAGTTTTTTGAGCGCACCTGATGTAAGCACCCCTCTAAGCACTGAGTCCAAACCTTGGGATGACTGTACTACGGCCCTCGCGGGTATTTTTCAAGCGGCGGTATTGGTGCACCAACTCGCGACTACTGGCCGCGTGAGCCAAAGGGAATTAGAAACTGCTGTGCATAGCTTGTTTGAGCAAAATCCTAAGAGCGCTGAAGATGTCTATGGCGACAAACACTGCATACTTAAGGGGCTTGAGCAGCTGAGTAATATTTTAAAGCGCAATAATACCCCCGAAGGTAATAATCTTGTTCGCTATGCGATGGGTATGGTGCATTTACAGAAAAAGTTAATGAAGCAAGGCGATATGCTAGACCTCATCGGCAAGCGCCTAGAACAGTCACAGCAACAAGCAGCCTTATTTGAGCCGACTCACGACAATGTCATTGCTAACCTTGCCGACATTTACACCAGCACGATAAGCACCTTTAGCTTTCGTATCCAAGTCACGGGCGATTATAACTATCTACAACAACCACGGATTAGTAATCAGATTCGTGCTATCTTATTTTCTGGTATCCGCTCGGCCATTTTATGGCGGCAGTTGGGGGGAACGCGCTTACAAGTCATTATGAAGCGCAAAGCCATTATTGCTAGTGCCGATGAATTGATCAAACAAGCCAAACAGCAGCTATTACATTAACAGTCATTACAGCAATCAGTTATTACAGTATTTGTTATTACGCCAAGGGAGCCTCTGATCGGACCTACAGACGACAACATCGAGCAAAAAATTAACCGCGAAACCGCCCGTATTCGTTGGAGCGAACTGCAAACC
>JBLHJR010000057.1:0-21395 GCA_047619205.1 Candidatus Endobugula sp.
GGGGGGATTGTACTCAGGGCCGTCCATGGCCCTGACCCTTGCGGGCGCTAGCGCGGTACAGAACGTTCCTGACGTTCTGTGAACCCCGACTGTGCAAGTCCAAACCCGCAGCAAACGACGATCAATAAAAAAGCCCCATTCGAAAAACGAATGGGGCTTTTTTATTGAATGGTGGAGGCGGGGGGATTTGAACCCCCGTCCGTCAGCACTCCGTCCTCGGCTCTACATGCTTAGTTTCCGTTAATTAGTTTAACCGCATACAGCCCAACGGGCAGGACGTACTTGGCGATCTCAGTTAAAGTTTAACAGCGAAACCCTGAGTATGAGTTGCTGCGATTCTGTTCTATATGACAGTCAGTAGCGCGATACAGACACCTTGCTAAAGACCGCTAGGACCGAAGTCGCTAGAAATGGTTTTCAAAAAACTGCTTACGCAGCTAGTTGAGCACCATCGTAGTTAGCATCATTTGCAACTATAAATTTGCAGCTTTGGATTTACGTGATTGCTACCATCACGACATGCACCTTGGGTTTTGTTACCGGCGTCGAATCCTAATCGCCCCCATTTCTTCATAAAATCACCGAATACTGCGTTGTGCTGCGACTACGAAATGCTCACGTACTATTGTACGCTCCGCTTTCTTCGTCTTGCACGCCTTGTCTTCAGCGATTTTATTTCGAAATTCTTTTTCGTAGAATCGTCGAATACTGCGTTGCGCTACGGCTCAGAAATGCTACGTACAATTGTACGCTCCGCTCCTTTCCCCTCACGCGCCTCGATTAGCAACATTCTACTTCGAAAGCTTTCTTCGAATGTTCTGATTTTCCTTTCGGTTGACCAGAAGGTTATTCTACAGTTAAAACTAGGCTTTAGCACTGAATACTAGAGATTGTTTATAGGGGTGTGATTACTTATGTGGTGGTTTGATTTATCATATGGGTGAATTCGTAGTTTTTTCATGTGTTTATTGTTACTAGGGCGGTGGTTATTATCATTCATTTTGTTAAGAAGTTTGTGTGTTTTGGCGTGGTTTTACTGCTGTTATTGGCTGCGGGCTTTACTGTTTACAATAAGGTGATTACTCCGCCTAGTGTTGAGCCTTCTGCTTTGACTGCTTTAACTGAATTGCCGATGTTTTCGCTGACTGAGTCGATGAGCGGTCGTGTGGTGACTAAAGCAGATGTTGTGGGTCGTAAGTTGTTGTTGAATGTCTGGGCGACTTGGTGTGTGGCGTGTAAGCGTGAACATCCTTTTTTTCATCAGTTGGCTGAGCAAGGGGTGAGGTTGGTGGGTTTGAATTACCGCGATGCGAGGGGACCGGTGGATGCGTGGTTTGCTCAGTTGGGTAACCCTTATGAGATGAATCTTATGGATGTTAATGGTGAGTTGGGCGAGCAGCTGCCTGTAGTGGGTGCGCCAGAAACGTATTTTATTAATAGTGATGGTGGTATTGATTACAAGCATTCGGGGATGATTGATCAAGCTAGCTGGGATGCGGGGTTAGCGAAGATATATGCAGAGATGCAGTGAGGCTTATTTTTTGAGGTTAACTTTTGAGGTTAATTTAAGTCGTTAAGTGAGTATTGTTAATATTTTATGAGGGAGAAGGCTTTTGCTGACTAAGCGCTTGTACGGCGCTATAGAGTGAAACGGCATAGGGCACGGTATAGGTTAAGAGCAATTTCAGCCATAGACTTGCGTTCACTTGGCCTTCCATTAATACGTCACCATGGTTAATTAAGCACAGTAAGCTACCTACAATAGCCGCGACTTTGAGTGCGCGAATATGTAAGCTGACTTGCTTTAGTGTGCTTAGGTTCATCGCTGACTGTGTTGCATGACACGTTGTTTTTGGCGACTCCAGTCTTTTTCTTTTTCATCTTGACGCTTGTCGTGCTGTTTTTTACCGCTGGCAATGGCGATTTTACATTTCACCAGATGGCCTTTCCAATATAAGCCAAGCGCTACAACGGTATGGCCTTTCTGTTCGGTGGCGACTTCGAGCTTACGAATTTCTTTGCGGTTTAGCAGCAATTTTCTTTGCCGATTGGGCTCTACTACAAAGTGGGTAGAGATGGTGTTGATGGGCTGTATTTGTACGTTTAGCAGCCATGCCTCACCATTTTTAAGGAAGACGTAACTATCGGTGATCTGTCCTTTACCTGCGCGTAGGCTTTTAACTTCCCAGCCTTGCAGGGACATGCCGGCTTCAAATTGTTCTTCAATATGAAAGTCAAAGCGCGCTCGTTTGTTTTGAGCGATGGTGTTTGGGGATGTTTTAGATTTTTTAGCCATGGCGGCGGATTATATCGACAATACTTTGGAAAGGGTACTTATTATCCTCGTTTGTTCATCTCATTGGAGCATAAGGTGTCTGCCTGCAAAGTAGGTTGAAGATGTTATTTTTGGCATTGGACTTGTCGTGTACAATGGTGAAATAACAAAGTCGTTACAAGCGGCGGGAGAAGGGATGGAAATTCAACGCAGGGTTAATGGGGTATGGCGCACCCGCTGGACATTTATTTTGGCTGCCACAGGTTCTGCAGTCGGTCTTGGTAATATTTGGAAGTTTCCTTATATAGCAGGAGAAAACGGGGGCGGAGCCTTTGTTTTAGTCTATCTAGTCTGTATCGCATTAATCGGCGTGCCAATTATGATTGCCGAAGTGATGCTGGGTCGTCGTGGCCGCATGAGTCCAATCAATTCTATGTTATATCTTGCCCGTGAGTCTAAGGTGTCACATTGGTGGTCGGGAATTGGTTGGTCGGGTATTTTTGCGGGTGTGTTTATTTTATCGTTTTACAGTGTGATTGCGGGTTGGGCTTTGCACTATATGCTGTTGGCGCTCAGTGGTGACTTCCAGCAAATAACGGCGGAAACTTCGGGGGCATTATTTGCCGAGTTATTGTCTAATGCAAACGCCTTAATTGCTTGGCATACGCTGTTTATGTTGCTGACATTGGCCATTGTCATGGCAGGTGTGATTAAAGGTTTGGGTCGAGCCATTACCATTATGATGCCGGTGCTGTTTGGCTTGTTGCTGGTAATGTTAGTCTATAGCGCGGTTGAGGGTGATTTTGCGGCTGGCTGGAATTTTATGTTTGCCTTTAATGGGTCAAATTTGGAGTGGCGTTCTATTCTCGTAGCCTTAGGCCATGCATTTTTTACCCTGAGTTTGGGTATGGGGGCTATCATGGCTTACGGGGCTTATATGCCCGAGCAAAAAACCTCCATCGGTAGTACCGTTATAATGGTGGCGCTACTCGATACTTTGGTTGCCTTGGTGGCGGGTTTAGTGATCTTCCCTATTGTGTTTGCTAGCCCCGCTATTGAGCCGAGCGCGGGACCGGGTTTATTATTTGTTAGCTTGCCAGTGGCATTTGGCTCTATGGCCGCAGGGCAAATTTTTGCCTTCGCTTTCTTTGCTTTGATCACGCTAGCAGCACTGAGCTCTGCTATTTCGATTATCGAACCGACGGTGGCGTGGCTGGTTGAAAGCAAGCATTTCTCGCGTCAAAAAGTGGTGTTATATTTGGGGGGAATTATTTGGTTTGTGGGTTTGGGGACGGTGTTTTCATTCAATATATGGGCAGACTATACCTTTTATGGCAAAAATTTCTTTCAGAGTTTAGACTTTCTTACGGCTAACATTATGATGCCCTTGGGTGGCTTATGTATTGCCCTATTTGTAGGTTGGCGTATGCAGCCTAGCGCGATTATTGAAGAGTTAGGAGCCATTGATCAGGGAGGGTATAAGTATTGGTTGCGACTATTGCGCTATGTGTCTCCCGTGTTGGTGGCGATTGTTTTTGTAATGTCGTTAATTGATAAACTATCTTAAGAAGTGAACCATGGCCATTATTTCTAGGTCCGCGTTAGTGGATTATTCAGCACAGCAAATGTTTGATTTAATCAATGATATTGAAACCTATCCGCAGTTTATGTCCGGCTGTTTGGCAGCAGAAATTATTGATCAAGGTCCTACTTTTGTAGAGGCAAGACTGACTTTAGGTAAGTCGGGTTTTCAGCAAAGCTTTGTCACGCGTAATGAATTGCAGCCACCGCATAGTATGCTCATGCGTTTAGTTGAGGGGCCATTTAAGACATTTGAGGGGCACTGGCAGTTTCAGCCGTTGAGTGATTCAGCTTGCAAGGTCAGTGTAGATCTTGAATTCGAATTTTCTAGTCCGATTATAGCGATGACTGCAGGCCGCTGGTTTGAAAAAAATGCAGGTCAGCAGGTGGATGCATTATGTCAGCGCGCTGATGAAGTGTATAAAAGTAAAATGTAGCTTACGGTTTACCATAAACGGCTAACAGGCAAGTATTGACAATTGTTTTAAAAATGAGTCGGGCTTTTGTTAGCGGTTAATTAAAAAAATGAGAGTATTTATGCCTGATAGTGAAATGTTAGAAGTTGAGGTGGCTTATGCGCTTCCAGATAAACAGAAAATTTATGGCTTATTAGTTAAGGCCGGTACGACTGCCTTGGCAGCCGCTCAACAATCGCCGATTATTAAAGACTTTGGCGATATAGATTTTGCGCAAGCTAAGATGGGGGTTTTTGGGCAGAACATTAAAAAGCCTGCTGAGTATATCTTACAGGCTGGTGAGCGAGTGGAGGTGTATCGTCCTCTGATTGCCGACCCTAAAGCTGCGCGCCGTAAGCGCGCTGAAAAAGCTTCGGGATCGCCATAACGCTACCTGGCGCACTTAGACGTTTATTGGTTTTCGTTTATTTCGGCGACCACATCATTACGAAAGGTAATGGTGATGTGATATTCGATATTCGTGCCTTTTTTGGTGTCTACACTGTAAAAGTAGTCCCAACGGTTTTGGTTAAAGGTATCCACTAACAGCGGTGAGCCTAAAATATGTTGCACCTGACGTCGGTTCATGCCCGTTTTAACCGCATTAACCTTTTCCTGCGTCACTAAGTTGCCTTGAGGGATGTCAATTCTATAGGCTTTAGGTAGCCAGTTAGAGCAGCCGCTTAAGAAGAGTATGCTTGAGACGGAAAGAAGAAGTAGTAGTTTTTTAATCATTAGGGTTTCACCTGATTGTTCGATCGGTGATAATACATGAATTTACCCCTTAATTTGAAGTAAACTGATCAAAATGACTAGGAATAATTGTTATGCCAACGGAAAATAATGAATTGCGTAAGGCGGGGCTGAAGATTACGCTTCCCCGAGTTAAGATATTACAGATATTAGAAACCTCTCGTCAGCGGCATTTAAGTGCGGAGGATGTCTACAAGGAATTACTAGAAGCGGATGAAGATGTAGGCTTGGCAACGGTTTATCGGGTGCTGACACAGTTCGAGGCGGCGGGTTTAGTCGAGAGACATAATTTTGATGGTGGACACTCAGTGTTTGAACTTGATCGCGGAGAGCATCACGATCATATGGTCTGTGTGGAGACGGGCAAGGTCATCGAATTCCACAACGAGCAAATAGAGCTACTGCAGAACCAAATAGCCAAAGAGCACGGCTATGAGCTGGTAGAGCATAATCTGGTTTTGTATGTAAAGCCGACTACAGCATAATTATTGAATATAAAAGATTAGCGTCGCCCCGAGCAGGCTGTCCGAGCATAGGGGCCGTAGCGAGGGATAGCGGTTTTGAGTCAGTTTTTTTCATGAATTGAGGAGAATAGTGGTTCTATTTGCCAACAGTAGGCGCCTTTAAGCGACGAAAATCAGGAGAAAATCTGCTTTTCCGCAGTAGGTTTCTATTCTCCGACACCCTCCTAGTCTTTTGATAAGCCCTTTATCATGGTGCGTAGGGTGTTTTTCATTTTTTTGAACAAACCCACCCTTCCTATCTCTTCTGTTTGACCTTTATCGTTAATAAAAACAGTGCCATGTCGCCTTTTAGATTGTGAATTATCCTTTGCAACGGTGTAGTAATATAGTGCGAGTGATTTTCTTGAGCGCTCGGGCGGACAGGTGAGAGGTTCTGGATGGCCGTGAAAGCTAGTGCCAGTAGTGTTAAAGATAGCCATGCGGTTAAAAATGGGTAATATTTTTACTTTGTTTGCGCCTAGCTCATCACCCCATAGTTCAAAATGACCACCGTAGGACTCTTCCCAATCTTCATTGAGATACACTAGTACATTAATACGTCTATGCACTTGTAGGTGATCGTTGCGGTTAAAATCAACATGAATGCCTAGCTTTCCGCCTGGTTCAATCTTGTGTAGCCCCCCTCCAGATAGGTAGGGGTCCGCGATTAGCTTGGTGATTCCCGTTAGTTCTTCTAGGAATTTTAAAAAAGTACCCGAGTTAAGGTTGTTGATTAAAGCCCGAGTATAAGGGCCTAAATCTTCATCGGCACTTAATTGCAATTTTTTTTCGTATTTAGTATCGAATTCTTTCCAATTTTCTTTGTCTTTTACATCAAATTCTTCTAGTATTTTTTTTAGTATTGATGGCTCAAATACATCGTCAAAACAACCGTGCGCGTAAGGCGAAGCATTTTGATAAGTGTGACGGCTTTCTGCTGCGAGTTGATGGAGTTTAGTAGCAGGGAGAATGTCATTGTAGCCAGACATGTCCAGTGATTGCATTTTGTGACCTCTTAGGAAGACGTTTTAAGGCTAATGATTAAACAGAATACTGTTAAGAGGGAGTGGCGTTGAAATGCGGATTCGACCTACTTTTGTTCATGTACCATTACTGCCTCGCTATCGTAGATAATAGTATATGACTTAACTGCTAAGTCAAGATTGATTCAGATCAAGTTTGCTCAGCGCGATCGCTGCTCAGTTTAACTGACTTTTTGTTCTAGCATTAGCCGTGCATGTGCGAGTGACTGATCGGATAGTTCACTACCGCTAATCATACGAGCGATTTCTTCAATCTTACATTCTTGGTTGAGTTCGATAATGGTGCTTTCTGTACTATCGCCATCACTTTCTTTGCTCACTTGCCAGTGTTGATGAGCTTTGCTGGCGACCTGAGCCAAGTGAGTGACACACAGCACTTGGCTTTGACTGCCCAATTGCGCGAGTAATTTTCCCACCACATCGGCGGTTGCTCCACCAATGCCCACATCGACTTCGTCAAAGACTAAGGTGGCGACATGAGAGGTCTGTGCGGTGGCGACTTGTATGGCTAAACTGATGCGAGATAATTCGCCCCCAGAGGCTACTTTGCCTAAGGATTTGTGCGGGTGCCCGGGGTTGGTACTGATTAAAAACTCTAGTTGATCAATGCCATTAACGTTAGGTGCTTGTGGGTCGCTAACTAGCGCGATGCTAAAGTCGGCATTCGCCATCGACAGCGTAGTTAGCTGCGTATTTACATTAAGACTGAGCTTTTTGGCGGCAGCTTGGCGTTGCTGGGAAAGCAGTAGGGCATTACTTTTAAACAGTCGTTCCGCTGCTTGTGCTTGCTCAGAGAGCTCTGCTAGCTTGTCGTCCCCACCGGCAATGGAATTTAGCTCTTGTTGTAACAGCAGATGTTTATCAACGAGCTCTTCGGCTTGGATGTGGTGTTTTCTCGCGATATCGTAACAAGTGGATAAGCGTTCATTGACCTCTTGTAAGCGCTCAGGGTTAAGTTCGGTGGTGTCTATTTGATGGCGAATTTCGGTATAAGCTTCTTCAACATAAATTAAGGCGTCGTTGAATAGATGTTCAGCGCTGCTGAGTGATGGGCTTTTAGGTTCTATCTCCGCTAATAGTTTTAATGTCTGGCGCAGGTTTTGTTGTAAGCCATGATCTTCGTGATCACAGCTTTCGGCTAGCTGTTGGCTTTTACTGATAATGGTGTCGGCATTCTCAAGTAGCTTTTGTTCTTGCTCCAGTAAGGCAAGTTCGCCCAGACATAAGTTGAGCTGATCCAGCTCTTGTACTTGGTAGCTTAATAACTTGTGACGAGCTTGCATCTCATCGGCATTGTCGCGTAAACAAATAAAGGATTTTTGTATGCTCTGCCATTGCTGGTATTGCGAGTTAACCATCTGGGCTAAGGGTAAATGTTGGGCGTATTCATCGAGCAGCCGTTGATGGGTGCTTTTGAGTAATAGTGATTGGTGGGCATGTTGGCTATGAATGTCGATTAGCAGTTCACCTAGTGCGCGTATCTGTTGAAGCGTCACTGGTTGAGCATTAATGAACGAGCGTGATCGCCCTTCATTGCTAATCACCCTGCGTAACAAACATTCATCGGCATGGCAGAGGTCATTCTGCATCAGCCATTCGCGGGCACCAGGTAGGTCGTCTAGTGAGAAGGTGGCGGTAATATCTGCTCGGGCACAGCCATAACGCACGCGATCGCCATCGGCGCGTTCGCCTAACGTCATTGCTAGGGCGTCTAATAAAATCGATTTGCCTGTCCCCGTTTCTCCCGTAATGGCCGTCATGCCTCGCTTGAGGTCAAGGTCGAGGTGCTCAACTAGCGTGAAATTATTAATGGTGATGTGAGTTAGCATGGGTTATGCCCTTATACCTGTTTATCTGAACATGTTTATTTATACAGTATTTTGCTGTCTGTGCCAAGCTTGTACGTAAAATAATAGAAATTCACACAAAATGCTTGAAACTACTTAAATTGACCCTATATATGGCGGTGTTAATGATTGATTCATCAATCGATAGTCAGCAGATAAGTCAGTGGAGAGTAGTGTGTCTAACGAACATGAAGATAATGTATCAGAAGTCATCTCTGATACGCTAAAACAAGATCCCGTACAAGCCAGTGACGCTGTCGTTATTGCAGGGGTGGTTGAAGATGTGGCCGAAGGCGATTTGATGTCAGATTCGGTGTCTGATGTCTTGGTAGAAGAAATTACAGATCTTAAAGAACAGGTTTTGCGTGCTCATGCAGAAACACAGAATGCCCGACGTCGTGCAGAGCAAGACGTCGAGAAGGCGCGTAAGTTCGCATTAGAAAAATTAGTGGCTGACTTATTACCTGTTGCGGATAATTTGGAGCGTGCAATTTCGGCAGGTGATAGTGAGAATGAATCACAAAAAGCCGTGCTTGAAGGTGTGGCATTAACGTTAAAGTCGTTACAGGATACCTTAAAGAAATATAAGGTTGAGATGATTGATCCTGCCGGCGAGCCTTTTGATCCGCAGTTGCACCAAGCAATGACGATGTTGCCGAATCCCGATGTGGAGCCGAATACGGTACTGAATGTATTTCAGAAAGGTTATACCTTAAACGGTCGCTTAGTTCGTCCTGCCATGGTGGTAGTGTCGAAAGCGCCTTAGTTATTGGCTAAATAGCAAACAAAATTTTAGTGTTGGCCTTGAAAATGTGTTGTCTTAGGCCAATAGTAGAGATAAAGAAAGAACGATCACTCAGTGGTTGAAATATTTATTAATATACATTTATTACGAACAGTTTGGAGAAACCCCCATGGGTAAAATTATTGGCATTGACCTCGGTACAACTAACTCTTGTGTAGCGGTACTTGAAGGCGGCAAAGCAAAAGTCATTGAAAACGCCGAAGGCGATCGCACCACACCATCCATCGTTGCATTTACCGACGATGGAGAAATTTTGGTAGGGCAGAGCGCTAAGCGTCAGTCGGTAACGAATCCAACCAACACGTTAAATGCGGTTAAGCGTTTGATTGGCCGTAAATTTAAAGACGACGTTGTACAGAAAGATATTTCTATGGTGCCTTACAAAATTGTAGCGGCTGACAATGGTGATGCATGGGTAGAAGTGAAGGGCGATAAAAAAGCGCCGCCACAAATTTCTGCTGAAGTATTAAAGAAAATGAAAAAAACAGCTGAAGATTATTTAGGTGAGGCAGTAACTGAGGCAGTGATCACTGTTCCCGCTTACTTTAATGATTCTCAGCGTCAAGCGACAAAAGATGCCGGCAAAATTGCAGGCCTGAATGTCAAGCGTATTATCAATGAGCCAACAGCCGCAGCGCTAGCTTATGGTATGGATAAAGCCAAGGGCGATCATACCGTGGCTGTCTATGACTTAGGTGGTGGTACTTTTGATATTTCGATTATTGAAATTGCGGACGTTGATGGCGAACATCAATTTGAAGTGTTAGCGACTAACGGTGATACTTTCTTAGGCGGTGAAGATTTCGATATGCGCCTAATTGAATATTTGGCGGCCGAGTTCAAAAAAGATAGCGGCATTGATTTACATAACGATCCACTAGCGCTGCAGCGTTTAAAGGAAGCGGGCGAGAAAGCTAAAATTGAATTATCGTCTAGCCAACAAACAGAAGTAAACTTACCTTATATTACCGCCGATGCTTCAGGTCCTAAACATTTGGTAGTGAAGTTAACACGCGCAAAATTAGAGTCATTAGTTGAAGAGTTAGTTATTCGTACTATTGAGCCGTTAAAAATGGCGCTAGCTGATGCTGATTTGTCAGTAGGTGAAATTGACGATATTATTTTGGTTGGTGGTCAAACACGTATGCCATTAGTGCAGAAAACGGTAGCTGAGTTCTTTGGTAAAGAGCCGCGTAAGGATGTGAACCAAGATGAAGCCGTCGCCATGGGCGCAGCGATTCAGGGTGCAGTGCTAGCAGGTGATGTGAAAGATGTTTTGTTGTTGGATGTATCGCCGCTAACGCTAGGCATTGAAACCATGGGTGGTGTAGCAACGCCATTGATTGAAAAGAACACGACAATCCCAACGAAAAAGTCACAAACTTTTTCTACTGCGGACGACAATCAATCAGCAGTAACGATTCATGTTGTTCAGGGTGAGCGTAAGCAAGCGACACAAAATAAATCACTAGGTCGTTTTGATCTTGCCGATATTCCACCGGCTCCACGTGGCTTGCCGCAAATTGAAGTCACCTTTGATATTGATGCTAACGGTATTTTGAACGTTAGTGCAAAAGATAAGGGTACTGGCAAAGAGCAATCGATTGTGATTAAAGCGTCTTCAGGTTTGAGTGACGATGAAATCGAAGCCATGGTGGCAGACGCTGAAGCTAATGTAGAAGCAGATCGTGAGTTTGAAGAGCTAGTAACTGCGCGTAATAGCTTGGATGGTTTGATTGGTGCAACCAAGAAAACCCTTGAAGAAGCCGGCGACAAAGCAACCGATGAAGAAAAAGCAGCGATTGAAACTGCTCTAACTGAAGCTGAAGTTGTGGTAAAAGCTGACGATAAAGCCGCCATGGAAGCAGCGCTAGCAGCGCTGACTGAAGCGTCTAGTTCTTTAGCGCAAAAACTCTATGCAGAGCAAGCGGCAGAAGCAGCGGGTGCTGAAGGCGAGGGTGCGCAAGCTGAGCCAGCAGACGATGGTGTGGTTGAAGCTGAGTTTGAAGAAGTAAAAGAAGAAAGCAAATAAAGTGTGCACATAAATTGAATGTGCGTTGAGCAATTGCCGAAAGGTAATTGCCATGTCGCTTTACACCAACACGCGGACTTTTTAGTCCGCGTTTGTTGTATCTACAATATGAGTAATTTACGGTAAAAAGTTCCTATGTCAAAACGCGATTATTATGAAATTTTGGGTGTTGAAAAAAACATTTCAGAAAAAGATCTCAAAAAAGCCTACCGTCGTGTGGCGATGAAATTTCACCCCGATCGTAACCCTGACGACAAAAGCGCTGAAGATAAGTTTAAAGAAGCTAGCGAAGCGTATGAGATTTTATCCGACGCGAAAAAGCGTGCAGCCTACGATCAATATGGTCATGAAGGCGTTAACCCACAAATGGGTGGCGGTGGTGCAGGTGCGAATAATTTCAGTGACATTTTTGGTGATGTGTTTGGAGATATCTTCGGTGGTAGCGGCGGCGGCGGCCGAGGTCGCGGTGGCCCACAGCGAGGCTCTGATCTGCAGTACACCCTGCGCATTGATCTAGAGCAGGCAGTAAAAGGCACCACAGCAAAAATTCGCGTGCCTACCCTAGTGGCATGTAAACCTTGTAAGGGTGCGGGGACCAAGTCGGGCTCGAAACCTGTGTCGTGCACGACTTGTGGTGGCATCGGCCAGGTACGAATGCAGCAGGGTTTTTTCTCTGTTCAGCAAGCCTGTCCTAATTGTCGCGGTCAGGGCACAATTATTAAAGATCCGTGTAATAGTTGTCATGGTCAAGGGCGTGTTGAAGAATCAAAAACGCTATCGGTTAAAGTGCCGGAAGGTGTTGATACCGGTGACCGTATTCGTCTCTCGGGCGAAGGCGAAGCGGGTCCATCAGGTGGTCCGGCTGGCGATCTTTATGTACAAATGTCGGTTAATGACCACGATATCTTTGAGCGTGATGGAGCGAATTTATATTGTGAGGTCCCCGTCGATTTTGTTGATGCCGTATTAGGTGGTGAGTTAGAGGTACCTACCCTAGATGGTCGAGTTAAACTTAAGGTTCCCGCAGAGACGCAAACGGGTAAAATGTTCCGCTTGCGTGGCAAAGGCGTAACACCTGTGCGTGGTGGTACTAAGGGCGACTTGATGTGCCGTGTAGTGGTAGAGACTCCCGTGAGTTTGACCAGTAAGCAAAAAAGCATATTAAAAGAATTTCAGTCCGCGACTAAGGGTGGCAAGCACTCGCCTAGACAAAATAGTTGGTTTGAAGGTATGAAAGAATTTTTTAATTAAGGTAAGGAGGAGACGTTTAGGCTTCGCTTGTTAGATGCATTAAGGGTAAATAACAAGCGGGATACTAGGTATAAGGGTGGAGTTTTTGGTCTTGGCTGTTGTCTTTTTTCGGGTAAACTCTGCCTTTGCCTTCGCGAAATGCAGTGATGAAATAACCATTAAATAGTAATGAAATAATGAAAGGTGTCGAAATTATGTCCACTAGAATAGCCGTTACTGGCGCTGCTGGTCGTATGGGAAAAATGCTAATAGAAGCGCTGTCGGTTGCCAGTGGTGCTGAGTTAACAGCGGCGATTGAGCGTCCCGAATCTTCATTAATCGGTGCTGATGCTGGGGAGCTTGCGGGCATAGGTAAAAATGGTGTGGCGATTGTTGCAGATATTGCACAGGTGACAGATCAATTTGATGTGTTGGTTGACTTCACTGCGCCAGCAGCGACATTATTCAATACGCAGTTTTGTGCTAAAAATAACAAAGCTATTATAATCGGCACCACGGGTTTTTCGGCCGATGAGTTGCAAACGTTAGAGCGTTATTACCCGCAGTTACCGATTATAAAAGCCGCCAATTATAGTACCGGTGTTAATCTATCTTTGAAATTGTTAGAGATGGCCGCCAGTGTGTTGGGTGATGATGTCGATATTGAAATTGTCGAAGCGCATCATCGTCATAAGGTCGATGCCCCGTCAGGTACCGCATTAGTGATGGGCGAAGTGATTGCCGATACGCTAGGTCGCGATCTAGATCAGGTGGCGGTGTATGGTCGTGAGGGTCAAACGGGTGCCCGTGATCGCGATACCATTGGTTTTGCTACCGTCCGTGGTGGCGATGTAGTGGGTGATCATACGGTGATGTTTATGGCCGATGGTGAACGCTTAGAAATTACCCATAAAGCGTCCAGTCGAATGGCCTTTGCTCGCGGTGCAGTTCGCGCAGCAGCGTGGTTATCGGGTAAGGATAAAGGCTGTTATTCCATGGCTGAAGTGCTGGGTCTGTAATAGGACCTTATTGTTTTACCTCTTCTGTTTGTTGTTTCGATCATTTTTTAAGGCACGTTTTAAAATAGCACTTTTTAGTTTTTTTCCTCCAATTTTTCCCTGCCTTTATTTGTTAAAATACAGTAACGTATCAGCCCATTAGTGATGAATTTTTGGGTTTGATCGCTTCGATCCATTAATACATCATCCTCTCTTATATAAGCATATTGTGCTGCATAGCCTCTTGCGTAGATAATATGTTTTTAGTTCAAGAGTATGTGTAATGAAAGTAGTGATTTTGGGTGCTGGCGTTGCTGGGGTTACCAGCGCTTATATGTTGGCTAAAAGCGGTTGCGAGGTCACACTGATTGATCAGCATGCTAAGCCTGGCATGGGGGCTAGTTATGCTAACGGTGGGCAGCTGTCTTATCACTACCGCACGCCTATCGCTAATCCTAAGGTGCTTAAACAGCTACCTAAAATTCTATTGGGGCTTGATCCTGCCTTTAAAATTTATCCATCGTTAGACCTCAACTTTTACTGCTGGGGTTTACGTTTCTTGTGGCAGTGCTTGCCGAAAAACTCTGAGCATTCAGCTGCGGTGATGCGTAACCTTGGTCTGTTAGCGCAACAGCGATTAGCCGAAATAATCGATGCTACTGCTATTGAGTTTGACTATAGGAAGCAAGCGGGCAAGCTATACGTTTATCAAGATGAAAAAGCACTGCAGTCAGCCATAGCCAATGAAGAGCCCGCTGCTATTTGGTCGAGGAATCAATTGCTGCAAAAAATCCCCGCATTACAAAATAATGAGAGTGTCGTCGGTGGTGTCTATGATGGCGGTGAGGATGCGGCGGATTGCCACCAGTTTTGTCAGCAGCTAACGCGCTATATTCAAGAGAGTTTCGGTGTAAAGCTGCTAGCTGGGCACAAGATAGAAGCTATTGAGCAAGAAGGTGACGCTAATAAAGGGAGAAAGGTGACAGCAATAAAAACAGATAAAGGCCGTGTTTACGCAGACCGCTATGTGCTTGCTGCCGGAGCGCAGAGTGTCGATTTGATCAAGCCTCTGGGGGTTAAATTACCTATTTATCCTATGAAGGGGTATAGCGTGACGGTGCCAGCAACAGCGACTTGTGTGGATTTTTCAGTCACGGACACAAAAACTAAAACCGTCTATTGCCGCTTGGGCGACAGACTGAGGATTGCCGGTTTTGCTGAATTTTCGGGTATGGATACTGTAGTTAAGCAGCGTCGTATTCAGCAACTATTGAGCAATGCTCGTGAATTTCTGCCTGATGCGGGTGATTATGATAATGTGCTGGAAAGCTGGTGTGGTTTGCGTCCTGCTACTCCGGATAGTATTCCCATTGTTAGTCGAACACCGGCAGATAATTTGTTCCTGAACACCGGTCATGGCATGCTGGGCTGGACGCATTCTGCGGCAACAGCAGACTTGCTGACGAATATGTTGTTAGGGCGTTCCCAGCCGATGGATGTTGAGCATTTGTCGATGTCTCGATGTTAATTCGGGGCGAGCGCTGCTCCATCCCCTGCGACCTTCATCAGTTGTGTCTAATTACCTAGGAGGCTGTCCGAGAATAGAAACCTACTGCGGAAAAGCGGATTTTCTCCTGATTTTCGTCGCTTAAAGGCGCCTACTGTTGGCAAATAGAACCACTATTCTCCTCAATTCATGAAAAAATCTGACTCAAAACCGCTATCCCTCGCTACGGCCCCTATTCTGGGACAGCCTCCTAGATGCTTTGGGTGAGCCTGAGAGCGTGACGGTAGCGTTGCCGCCAATGCCCGTGATAACCGGCTACGAACGCTTCTGGCTAGTCTATTTTTTAGCGTTATTAAGTCATAGTGCAAGATATAGTGGCCTTCAAAGTGAGGCTGTGTGCAAGGTGTTTGCCGAACAGGCTGATACGAAGTGTTTGGTATTGTGATGGTAGAGGGGTAGGTTTAGCGCCTGAGCAGGCTAAAAAATCGGTGTTGCTCTATCGTAAGGGAGATGAAAATTCTGCGGTTGGTATGGGCTTGCCGGTGGCTAATGTATCGTTGAATTAGTGGCGGAGAGCTTGCTTTTGAGTCTCTGCCAGGGGGTCAGTCCGGTTTACGTGTGGTGGCAATTCTTCCCGCGTAAGCCGTTTTTCTCTGTGGACTCAGGCAGGGCTTTGGCGTACAATTGCGCCCCAATCAGCAGAAGCAAATAGTCTTAGGATTTATGCTTTCTGACCTATAGCGAGGTGAAGTAGCAAAGTAACTAATTAAGTTCTTGCTGACAATTCATCTCGCTTTTTTACAGCTATTTTTTTATTTATTAACTAAAAATTGTCACGTCGGGCGCAACGCCCATGCCTTTGGTCATGTCGTTGAGCCTAGCGGCCTGCACTCGAACATTGTTTGAGGTGCGGGCTCGTTGATGAGCGGTTTTGGTTAATAGCTTACACTTTGGAGGTTGCGTGACAACGGGTGCCCTACAACCCATTCAGCAGGCGGTTGCTTATAAAAGGCCTGCTATATTAATTCTTGCAGACGGCAGTGTGTTTCGTGGTTCCGCTATTGGAGCGGACGGCATAACGGTTGGTGAAGTCGTCTTTAATACCGCCATGACAGGTTACCAAGAAATTCTGACTGATCCGTCCTACGCTAAACAAATCGTTACTCTGACGTATCCGCATATTGGTAATGTGGGCGTCAATCAAGAAGACGAAGAATGCTCAGCGATTTGGGCGTCAGGTTTAGTGATTCGCGACTTACCTCTACTAGAAAGTAATTTTCGCAGCAAGCAATCCCTAGAAGTCTATTTAAAAACCCGTAATATCCTCGGTATTGCCGATATTGATACGCGTCGTTTGACGCGCATACTTCGCCAAACGGGTGCGCAAAATGGCTGTATTATGGCGGGCGATACGCTGGATGAGGCGGATGCCTTGTCAGCAGCTAAGTCTTTTGCTGGCCTGAAAGGTCTGGATCTTGCGAAAGCAGTGACCGTAACCGAAGCCTATGTGTGGGATGAAGGTACGTGGTCATTAGGTAAGGGTGTTAGTCGTCTTGCCGAGAAGAAGTTCAAGGTAGTCGCTTATGACTTTGGCGTTAAGCGTAACATTCTGCGTATGCTGGTGGATCGTGGCTGTGAGCTCACGGTGGTGCCTGCAGAAACGTCAGCTAAAGATGTTTTAGATATGAATCCCGACGGCATTTTCCTTTCCAACGGCCCCGGTGATCCAGCGCCTTGTGATTATGCTGTCGCGGCGATTCAAGAATTTTTACAGGCAGGTGTGCCTATCTTTGGCATTTGTTTGGGGTATCAGTTGTTGGCCTTAGCGGCGGGTGCAAAAACTAGCAAAATGAAGTTTGGTCACCACGGTGCCAATCATCCCGTGCAAGATCTTGATGCGGGTGTGGTGATGATCACTAGTCAAAACCATGGCTTTGCTGTTGATGAATCGAGCTTGCCTGTCAATGTAAAAGTCACCCACACATCATTGTTTGACGGCTCTTTGCAAGGCATACAGTTAACCGATAAGCCAGCCTTTGGTTTTCAGGGGCACCCAGAGGCGAGCCCTGGTCCTCATGAGGCGGCGTTGTTGTTTGATCATTTTATAACATTAATGAACGTATAAAAGCGTAGCTATACACGAAAATTGCTCCATGCATTTTCGATGTGCCCCTCATTCTTGAGGGGCAACGTAATAAGTGAGACGCTAATAATTAAGGCGTTTAAAGATAAATAGTTAGTGATAAGAGACTGTTGAGTTCATGCCTAAGAGAACAGATTTAAAAAGCATTCTAATTATTGGCGCTGGCCCTATTGTGATTGGTCAGGCGTGTGAATTTGATTACTCTGGCGCACAAGCCTGTAAGGCGTTGCGTGAAGAGGGCTATCGAGTCATCTTAGTCAATTCCAATCCGGCGACGATTATGACTGATCCAGCCATGGCGGATGCTACCTATATAGAACCGATTCATTGGCAAACGGTTGAGAAAATTATTGAAGTTGAGCGCCCTGATGCGATCTTGCCAACGATGGGTGGCCAGACTGCGCTGAACTGTGCTTTAGCGCTGCATGATAATGGCGTGCTAGAAAAGTATTCTGTCGAGTTAATCGGTGCAAACTACGAAGCCATTCACATGGCCGAAGATCGTAGTTTATTCGATAAAGCAATGAAGCGTATTGGTCTTGAGTGCGCGCGCGCAGACATTGTGCATAACATGGAAGAAGCCTTAGAGGCGCCGAAAAAATTCGGCTATCCCGTCATTATTCGTCCATCATTTACTATGGGTGGTTCTGGTGGTGGTATTGCTTATAATCGAGAAGAATTTGAAGAGATTTGCCAACGTGGTTTTGATTTGTCACCAACCAATGAATTGTTGATTGACGAATCTTTATTGGGCTGGAAAGAGTATGAGATGGAGGTGGTGCGTGATACAAAGGACAACTGCATCATCATCTGTTCTATTGAAAACTTTGATCCCATGGGTGTACACACGGGAGATTCCATTACCGTTGCTCCAGCACAAACCTTGACCGATAAAGAATTACAGATTATGCGTAACGCCTCACTTGCGGTATTACGTGAAATTGGCGTCGAGACTGGCGGGTCAAACGTCCAGTTCGCGGTAAACCCAGAAGATGGTCGTCTGGTAGTGATTGAGATGAATCCCCGTGTTTCGCGGTCATCGGCCTTAGCATCGAAAGCGACAGGTTTTCCGATTGCAAAAGTAGCGGCTAAGTTGGCGATCGGTTATACCCTTGATGAATTGCAAAACGATATTACCGGTGGTGCAACACCAGTATCGTTTGAACCAAGCATTGATTATGTAGTGACTAAGATTCCGCGCTTTACCTTTGAGAAATTTGGTGATGCCGATGCTCGACTAACCACGCAGATGAAATCGGTGGGTGAGGTGATGGCGATTGGTCGTACTTTCCAAGAATCTTTGCAGAAAGCATTGCGTGGCTTAGAAGTAGGTTCCTCAGGTTTTGAACCTATCGTTGATCTAGACGCAGATGACGCCATGAGCAGTATTCGTCGTGACTTATCAACCCCCGGTGCTGAGCGAATTTGGTATGTAGGTGATGCCTTTCGTGCGGGCATGAGTATCGATGAAGTATTCGATCAATCCGCTATTGACCCATGGTTTCTGGCGCAAATTAAAGAGCTGATCGACCTTGAAGCTTTGCTTATGCAAAGTACGTTAGCCGATCTTGATAAGCCCACATTGTTCGCGCTAAAGCGCAAAGGCTTTGCCGATAAGCGTTTGGCTGTTTTGTTGAATGAAGCAGAAAAAACCGTGCGCGATCATCGCCATGGGTTAAATGTAATGCCGGTCTACAAGCGTGTAGATACTTGCGCGGCGGAATTTTCTACGCCAACAGCTTATATGTATTCTACCTATGAAGAAGAGTGTGAGGCTGAACCCTCCACTAAAGATAAGATCATGGTGATTGGTGGCGGCCCTAACCGTATCGGCCAAGGTATCGAGTTTGATTATTGTTGTGTGCATGCGGTATTAGCCATGCGCGAAGATGGTTACGAAACTATTATGGTGAATTGTAACCCCGAAACTGTCTCCACAGATTACGATACTTCGGATCGTTTGTACTTTGAGCCGGTGACCTTAGAAGATGTGCTAGAAATTGTGCGCAAAGAAAAGCCCAAGGGCGTTATCGTACAGTTTGGCGGCCAGACCCCATTAAAGCTAGCCCGTGACCTAGAAGCAGAAGGCGTGCCGATCATTGGTACTTCACCAGATGCTATTGATCGCGCAGAAGATCGCGAACGCTTTCAGCAAATGATTATTGATTTAGGCCTTAAACAGCCATCCAATGCGATTGTACGTTCTACCGAAGAGGCGATTGCATCAGCGGATCAAGTCGGTTATCCCCTCGTAGTTCGCCCCTCATATGTGTTGGGCGGCCGTGCAATGGAGATTGTGTATAACCTAAAAGAATTGAAAACCTATATGACCGATGCGGTGCAAGCGTCTAACGATGCGCCGGTATTGCTAGATCACTTTTTAAGTGCGGCGATTGAGGTCGATATTGATGCGGTGAGTGATGGCGAACAAGTCGTCATTGGCGCAATCATGCAGCATATTGAACAATGTGGCGTTCACTCTGGTGACTCGGCTTGCTCCTTGCCACCGTATTCCTTGCCTGAAGATGTGCAAAACTTAATGCGTGATCAAGTGAAAATAATGGCACTTGAGTTAGGTGTTATAGGTTTAATGAATGTTCAGCTGGCCTACCAAAATGGTGAGATTTATGTCATTGAAGTGAATCCGCGTGCCTCGCGTACAGTGCCATTCGTGTCCAAGTGTATCGGTATTTCTTTAGCCAAGATTGCGGCGCGTTGTCAGGCCGGTATGAGTTTAGCGGATCAGGGTTTTACTAAGGAAATTGTACCGGATTATTATAGCGTCAAAGAAGCGGTGTTCCCGTTTAATAAATTCCCAGCAGTTGACCCTATCCTCGGCCCTGAAATGAAATCTACAGGTGAAGTGATGGGTGTCGGTGATACCTTCGCCGAAGCCTATGGTAAAGCGCAAAAAGGTGCAGGCGATACCATCCCTTCATCAGGGTGTGTTTTTGTTAGCGTAAGAGATGTTGATAAAGACGGTATTGTTGCAGTTGCTGCTTCTCTAGTAGAGCAGGGTTTCAGCTTAGTAGCCACTCGTGGTACCCATGCGGTACTGGAGAGGGCGGGTTTAGAGGTTAAGCTGGTAAATAAAGTGGCGGAAGGTCGCCCTCACATTGTCGATATGATTAAGAATGATGAAATATCGATGATCATAAATACAACGGAAGGCCGTCAAGCCACTAAGGACTCGGCGAGTATACGCCGTAGTGCCGAAAATCACTTTGTCTACTACACGACGACCTTGGCAGGTGGTGAAGCTGTCAGTCAAGCCTTACATTATGGTAGTGAAGAGGGTAGTGGTGAGCAAGTGCGCAGTTTGCAAAGCTTACATAAGCGTCTTGCTTAGTGATTGATAAATAGTCGAGCCTAAAAATGCACAAGTTATCGTAGACTAAAAAACTACTGTAGAATGCATTTCTTAAGTCGACGTTCTGCGCACGGAGGTGCAGACATTGGCCGTTAAGGCCAATGCGAGAAGTAAACAGCAGTAAATCCATGGTTTTGCGCAGTATTTTTGTTTCGACCCCTGAAATAGCCCGGAACGGCTTCTTTTAGGGGCACTTAAATAGTAAGCTGCAAAAAAGAATTTGAGTGATAAATATGACTAAAGTCCCTATGACAAAGTTTGGTGCAGATGCTCTGCAAACCGAATTAGACGAATTAAAAAAAGTAGTGCGCCCGCGCATTGTGCAATCCATTGCCGAAGCTCGCGAGCACGGCGATTTAAAAGAAAATGCTGAATATCATGCAGCCCGTGAGCAGCAAAGTTTTTGTGAAGGTCGGGTGCAAGAAATTGAAGGTAAGCTGTCAAACGCACAAGTCATTGATGTCGATTCAATCGCCTGTACTGGTCGAGTGATCTTTGGTGTGACGGTGGGTTTGTTAAATCTAGATACTGATGCGAAAGTGACTTATCAAATTGTTGGTGATGATGAAGCTAGCGTTAAAATAGGCAAAATTTCTGTAAACTCGCCTATCGCCCGTGGGTTGATTGGTAAATCAGAAGGCGATGATGTGGTTATTAAAACCCCTTCTGGCGAAGTTGAATATGAAATTGAAAGCGTGAAGCATATTTAAAAGAGATGGCTTACAGTTTTCGGTTAACGGCCTACAGTAAAAGACAAAAACTCTTGACGGTGATTTCTTAATTGCACAACAATTTTTTGTTAGCTGTTAGCTGTTAGCTGTTAGCTGTTAGCTGTTAGCTGTTAGCTGTTAGC
>JBLHJR010000058.1:0-19858 GCA_047619205.1 Candidatus Endobugula sp.
GAAGTAAGCAATTTGTGGTTGAATGGAAAGGCGCTAAATGGCAGTTTTTGTCTGCGGAAGATAGTCAGCAGTTTGCTGCTAGTCCTGAAAAGTATGCTCCTGCTTATAATGGCTTTTGTGCTAATGCGCTAAGCCTTGGAGAAGGTTTAGTGAAAGCCAATGGTAAATATTGGGCTGTTTTTAATGAGCAGCTGTATTTGTTTTATGCTCCACGGGGAGCACAGCGTTGGCTGGACGGTGACTATAGCGTATATAAGCGTGAGGCCGATCAAGCGTGGGCTCTGATTGTAGAATCAAAAAACTAGGCCGCCAAAAAAACGTTGGCCACCACAGAGCCTTATATATTTCAGCGTTAATTAGGCGCGTGAAGTTTACCCCTCCTGATCGTCTTCTCGCATACGCTCAAGCCTAGCTTCTTCTTCTTCAAAAGCCGCTTTAATTCCCGCTAGTACGCTGTCTACATCGGCTTCTTCTTCGTTATCAGCAAATTCACCCGTTAGTGGATAGTCTGGGCGTAATTCGCCTTCTTCGTAAAGCGCCCAAATCTCTTTAGCATATTGTGTGCTGAGAAGTTCTGGCGCGTATTGGCCATAATAATTTCTCATATTGTTAATGTCGCGCTCTAGCATGGATTGCGCGTTGTTATTCGCTGCAGCATCAACGGCTTGAGGGAGGTCGATAATCACGGGGCCGTATTCGTCGACAAGGACATTAAACTCGGAAAGGTCGCCATGAATGATGCCGGCACACAGCATGCGCATCACGTAGTGCATCATAATCGCATGATCTTCTTCGGCTTGTTCAGCTGTCATGGAGACATCGTCGAGGCGAGGGGCTACATCGCCGTTTTCATCGGTGACTAGTTCCATTAATAACACGCCATCAAAGCAACCATAAGCAGTGGGGACGCGGACGCCAGCACTGGCTAAACGATAGAGGGCATCGACTTCTGCATTCTGCCAAGTTTCTTCTTGTTGTTTGCGGCCGAATTTGGAGCCTTTTTCCATTGCGCGTGCGCGGCGGCTATTGCGCACTTTACGGCCTTCTTGGTATTGCGCCGCTTTTTTAAAGCTGCGCTTTACCGCGTCTTTGTAGACTTTGGCGCAGCGGATTTCACTACCGCAGCGGACAATAAAAACGTCGGCTTCCTTGCCGCTCATTAAGCGGCTGACGACTTCATCTACTAGGCCATCCTCAACTAAGGGTTGTATTCGTTTAGGTATTTTCATAGCGGGTTAAAAAGACACTTGCCTCCCTGTTATTGCCGCACTTTGGGGGCACATGAAATATAAATATAATGGGGTTAATTCAACGGGTGTTTTGACTGTAGTAGGATCTTCTGCAGGGAAGGCTTGTGCGCGCATATCGGTGCGAGTGGCGCCAGGGTTAATGCTATTGACGCGTATCTTGCTGGTCTCTTCTAGTTCATCTGCAAGCGTTTCCATGAGGTTTTCTATGGCGGCTTTTGATGCGGCGTAAGCCCCCCAGTAGGCACGCCCTTTTAGGCCAACACTAGAGCTAGTGAATAAAATAGAACCAGCATCACTTTTTTGTAATAGTGGGAGACAGTGTTTGGTGAGCGCAAAAGGCGCGCTAACATTCACCTTCATGAGTTTTTCCCAAATGGCTAATGGGTAATGGCTAATCGATGTGCGATCACCTAATGCGGCGGCGTTATGAATTAAACCATCCAATCGACCAAATTCTGCTTCAATGCTGTTGTGGATATTGATATAGTCGGCATCTATTGCCTGCTCAAAGTCTATGGGTATTATCGCCGCTCGTGGGTTGCCATCACGTTCAATCGTATCATAAATAGATTCTAGTCTTTCTACACTGCGGCCAATAAGAATGATCGTTGCACCGTATCTCGCAAAGCTTTTTGCCAGTGCGCGGCCAATGCCTGAACCGGCACCGGTGATAGCAATGACTTTTCCCGCTAAGCATTGTTCGTCGGCGGTGAAGTTTTTCCAATCTAGCATATAAAAAGTGAACCTATATTCTTTCTTGATGAGTCTCTGAGCAAGTCTGGGGGAGGCAGCATGAGACTAAAAACGGTAAATAGCAAGACGCGGTGCGCACGTAATAGTGAGACTATTGCGAAGCTTTGCAACACAGAGATTGGCTGTTTTTCGCTTATGCTGCCCGCACATGATTGTTCAGAGGCTCCTGATGTCTTGTAGTTTGAGCTTACAAGCGATTATTAATGATTTCCCAGATGTCGTCACTACTATGAGCAATATGATCTGCATTCCATGCGGCAATATCATCATCACTAGTAGTATAGCCAAAAGTCACGGCAATAGTCGGGCTACCTGCGGCAATGCCACAATCAATGTCGCGCTTATGGTCGCCAATATAAATGGCTTCTGCGGGGGTGCAACCGATTTTTTTACAGGCGAGAATCATCGGCTCTGCATCAGGCTTTGTATTGCTGACATGATCGGGGCAGATGACTAAGTTGGGTTGAGCGGGTAGTGTTAATTGGGCTAAAATTGGATCGGTGAAGCGGGCAGGTTTATTAGTGATGATGCCCCAAAATAGCGATGCACTTTTGATATTTTGAATCAATTGACCCATGCCGGGAAATAGCACGCAGTGCTTACCCATGTGGTGGTGATAAATATCGAGCAATCGTTGGTGTCTTTCAGTAAAGCCGGGGTCATCTATTGGTAGGTCAAATGCTAACGTGGTGAGTGCGCGACCGCCATTAGACACGCTGGCTCGAATATCAGCTTCATTGACATGGGGAAGTTGATATTCATCCATTAACTGATGCATGGCGACAAAAAAATCGGGCGCGCTATCAAGTAGAGTGCCGTCAAGATCAAAAAATACTGCTTTTAGGGACATAAAAATAAGTGGCAAGCTCAGGTTCATAGTGGCAAGGGTTTTTCTTGCATAATGTTTGAGTCTTGCGGTTCCTTTAATAATGAATAGTATGGTGATAGTTTACAGAATACAGCTCACAAAAAAAAGCGCGAAGCTCTTCGCCAAATACGTTAATTTTTTTGTTAGCTGTTAGCTGTTAGCTATTTTTTTAACATGAACCAAATAATTAACGCCAACATCATTGCTATTCAAGCGATATTTTTTTGTTAAAAGGTTATATGTCATCCCCGTGATCTCTTGCCATTGTAAATTGGCTTTGCGTGACCACTGGGCAAGCTCCGAAGGTTTAATGAATTTCTCGTATTCGTGAGTACCCTTGGGTAGTAATTGTAAGATATATTCTGCACCGATAATGGCAAAGGCATAGGCTTTGGGATTACGGTTAATGGTTGAAAAATACACATCGCCACCAGGCTTAACTAAATCGGCACAGGCTTGAATAACTTGGCTTGGGTCTGGCACATGTTCTAGCATTTCTAGGCAGGTGACAATATCGTAGTGCCCAGCTTGCTCTTCGGCTAGTTGTTCTGCAGTAAGCCGACGATAATCAATGGTAATGCCACTTTCTAGGCTGTGTAATCTAGCCACGCTTAAAGGGGCTTCACCCATATCAATGCCAGTCACATGAGCGCCTCGTTGAGCCAAGGATTCACACAAAATACCGCCGCCACAGCCAACATCTAATACTTTTAGTTCCGCTACAGGCGAGCGCTCATCAATAAAGTTACTGCGTAGCGGATTGATGTCATGCAGTGGTTTGAATTCACTATTTCTGTCCCACCAGCGTTTGGCTAGTGCTTCAAATTTTGCAATTTCGCTGGGATCTACATTGAGGCTACTGGGTTCTGCATTTATGTTCATAATGATAAATTCATAGTAATGGGCTTTATGGTTGCCTTTTATGGTTAAAAAATGGTTAAGACGATGCCAGGGAACGGGCACGCAATAACTTCCATTGTTAACTTGCTATAAGTCTTCCTCCTGCCGTCGTTTCCAGAAGGCTTACATAGAGTGACTATGCTCGCCTTCTTGCGCCTAGACCGAAAGCCTTATCGCGGCGCTCAAATCTGGATTTATTACGCGCCTATTCCTAAGCGTTCTTGCCATTGTCTGGCTTTTTTCGCTATTGCACGAGTATTCATTGTGCAGAGTTCTCGCTTATCCATTAATGGCTTGCCGTTTACCCAGCTATGGCTAACGCGATGTCCATTATGGGTGTAGACAATGTTTGAGGCAATGTCGTGTAAAGGCGAGTGCTCTATAGCATCTAATTCGATGGCGATAATGTCGGCAGATTTACCGATTTCAAGGCTGCCCACATGCTTGTCGATGCCAAATGCTCTAGCACCGTTAATGGTCGCCATCTCAATGACTTGTTGCGCGCTCAGTGCGGAGGCATCTTCAGCTACAGCTTTTCCCAGTAGGGCAGCCGTGTGCATTTCTCCAAACATATCGAGATTGTTATTACTGGCGGCGCCATCCGTACCTAAGGCCACGTTAATGCCGGCGTTGAGTAATTTATCTACGGGGCAAAATCCGCTGGCGAGTTTTAAATTTGATTCGGGGCAATGAATGATGTGTGCACCTGTTTCTTGTATTAGGGCAATGTCATCATCATTCAGCTGTGTCATGTGTACGCACTGTGTGGTCGTGGTGAGTACTTGTAAGTCATAGAGACGTTGTACGGGGCGTTTGCCAAATTCTTTGACTGCACCCTCAACTTCGCCTTTGGTTTCGTGTAAATGAACATGAATACCTGTTTGAATTTCTGCTGCTAAGGTGGTGATACGGGTAAAGGTATCGTCGCTCACGGTATAGGGGGCATGTGGGCCAAAGGCCACATTAATCAGTTGATTGCTGCGGTAGTCGTCTCGCAATGCTAAGCCTTTGCTTATATATTCATCGGCATTACTGGCCCAAGCGCTAGGGAATTCTAATATGGGGAAGGCGATGTGACAGCGTATGCCCGCACTATGAGCTGCAGCAGCGGTAGCATCGGGGAAAAAATACATGTCAGAGAAGCAGGTTGTCCCGCTACGAATCATTTCGGCAATGGCGAGCTCGGCACCATCGCGCACAAACTCTGCGCTGACGTGTTTGGCTTCAGCGGGCCAAATATGATCGTTTAGCCAGGTATCTAGCGGCAAGTCATCGGCATATCCGCGTAATAGGCTCATGGCAGCATGTCCATGGGCATTAATTAGGCCCGGCATAATGACATGCTGGTCTAGATGTTGCTCTTCTTTAGCTTGGTAGTGTTGCTTAATCGATGTGCTAGGTTTAATACCTATAATAATGCCCTGATCAATCGCTATTGAGCAATCGGTAAATACGGTATTTTTCGGTATGACAGGAATGATCCACTTAGCGTGGATAATAAGATCGATAGTTTGTGCTGTGGTCATAAATTCATCTAACTTATATAGCTTATATATCTAATGTAACGAGAATTAAAGACGATATTCTAACGGGAAATAAAGGTTTAGGACACACTTGTTGTTGATCTTGGTTCGATATTCCCTTTATTTCGAAAATGGTATTTAAATATTCTAGTGTGATGGATTCTTATTCGTAAGTGGGGCATAATCACTGGTGTCTGTTTTACAGGCATTCATTTATATTGTTATTACTATTTTTAGGTTTTTTACGCGAATATGAACACTCTTTTTTTAGTGGGTGCTTTAGTCGAGATGGTTTCGACAGCAGCAACGATAAAGCCGATGTATCATACCGTCATCACCAAGCGAGTTTGGTGGATGAGGTTTACCGCGTGCCTAATGCAATAGCAATATAATACTACTTTGGCCGCGGAACTTATCGCGGTCACTGTCTCAGGTTATTTATTTTTCCTTTTGTGATTTCGATAAATTATTAGTTCAGCGGTCTCTTAATACTATTTAGGAGATTCCTTATGTTGATTATAAAAACGTTGATTACAAAAGTGGTTAAACCGATTTATTCTTTGTGCTTTAATTTACTCACGATGTGGTTTGCACGTGCGCGTAAGCGTCGTTCAATTCGTGCTATGCAGTGCTTGGATGATCACTTATTAGACGATATAGGTTTTCGTCGTGAAGGCGAAGCGTTGGTGCCTTTATGTGGGGCTAGACACGACGTCGCTAAAAATGGGGAGCTAGTGCGTAACCATCAGCGTAAAGTCCGTCTTAGGTGTTCTTTTTTAGTGCGTCGACGACAGCGGCTTAAACGCTAAAACCCAGCTGACAAGCTTCAAGTGGCTAGAAAGTCGGCTTGTATTTCTTGAGGTTTGGCGCTTTTTACTATTTTCTGGGTGTTTTTTAGCCGCTTTTGCGGGCACCCCTACAAACGGCTAAAAACTTCGCTTTAAAGCCGTTTTATCTTTCCCCTTGTTGAGCAGTACGACTGTATTTTGTGTTATTATTCGGGGCTTTATATGCGGTCAGTGGGCCTTGGGTGTGTTGATCTCGGGGATTTACGCTGTAGGCCAATAAAACCATAAATAAAAGCCGTTATCAACGGCCGCTATTACAACCGCCATCACGGCAACTATTAAGAGTAGGCAATATACTGTATGGGCGATTTAGCACAAGACGTTACCCCAGTGAATATCGAAGATGAATTAAAGCAATCCTACCTTGATTACGCCATGAGCGTGATTGTAGGGCGCGCGTTACCCGATGTTCGAGATGGCTTAAAGCCGGTACATCGCCGCGTACTCTTCGCCATGAGTGAGCTTAATAACGATTGGAATAAAGCTTATAAAAAATCCGCTCGTGTGGTCGGTGATGTGATAGGTAAGTATCACCCTCACGGTGACTCCGCGGTATACGATACGATTGTTCGTATGGCACAAGATTTCTCTTTACGTTATCCCTTAATCGATGGTCAAGGTAACTTCGGTTCTATCGATGGCGATAGCGCAGCGGCGATGCGTTATACCGAAATCCGTATGAAAAAGTTGGCTCATGATTTATTAATTGATCTGGAAAAAGAGACGGTTGATTTTGTGCCCAACTACGATGGTACAGAACAAATTCCTTCGGTATTACCGACGCGTGTACCCAACTTATTAATTAATGGTTCATCAGGTATTGCCGTAGGTATGGCGACTAATATCCCTCCGCACAATTTAAAAGAAGTGGTGCGCGGCTGTTTAGCCTTTATTGATAATAATGATATTACTATCGATGAATTGATGGAAATCATTCCCGGCCCTGATTTTCCAACAGGGGCAACGATTAATGGTCGTGCGGGTATTGTTGAAGCGTATCGAACCGGTCGAGGCCGAATTTATGTGCGTGCAAAGGCGCATGTTGAGCGTAATGAAAGCACTAACAGAGAAACCATTATTATTACGGAAATTCCTTATCAGCTAAATAAAACTAAGTTGATTGAGAAAATAGCCGAGTTAGTAAAAGACAAAAAAATCGAAGGTATTTCTGAACTACGTGATGAGTCTACGAAAGATATTCGTGTGGTGATCGAGCTTAAACGTGGCGAAATTGGCGAGGTAATGCTCAATAATTTATATGCACAAACACAAATGGAAGGCGTGTTTGGTATTAATGTGGTGGCCTTGGTTGATGGTCAGCCAAAGACGTTAAATCTTAAGCAGTTATTAGAATATTTTGTTCGTCACCGCAGAGAAGTGGTGACGCGTAGAACGATTTACCTATTACGTAAAGCCCGTGAACGCGGTCATATTTTAGAAGGCTTGGCGGTAGCGATTGCTAACATTGATGAGGTGATCACCCTAATTAAAAGTTCGCCGAGTCCAGCGGAGGCTAAAGCATTATTGTTGGCGCGTGGTTGGGCTGCAGCTTCTGTCATGCAGTTTTTAGAACGTGCAGGTGATGATGCGTGTCGCCCTGAAGGTTTGGGTGAAGAATTTGGTTTGCGGGGCGAAGAATACTTTTTATCTCCTGCTCAGGCGCAAGCAATATTAGAGTTACGTTTACATCGCTTAACCGGGATGGAGCACGATAAACTATTAGATGAGTATCAAGAAAAAGTAGAGCGGATTGCAGAATTTTTAGAAATTTTGGGTAGCTCAGTTCGTCTGATGGAAGTGATTCGTGAAGAGCTAGAAGAAATCGAAAAAAATTATGGCGATGAGCGTCGTACCGATATTCAACACTCTAAACGTGATCTAACCATTGAGGATTTGATTACGGAAGAAGATCGAGTGGTTACTATTTCTCATGGTGGTTACGCAAAAACTCAAGCCTTATCGGACTATCAAGCACAGCGTCGTGGCGGTACGGGTAAAGCGGCAACATCGGTCAAAGATGAAGACTTTGTTGAGCATTTATTAATTGCCAGCACTCACGATACCATCCTCTGCTTTACTAATGCGGGTAAAGTGTATTGGATGAAAGTCTTCCATATTCCATTAGCGGGTCGTCAAGCTCGTGGTCGTCCTATTGTGAATTTATTACCATTGGATGAGAGTGAGCGCATTACCTCTATATTGCCGGTACGTGAATATGATGAAGATCACTTTATCTTTATGGCAACCGCCAATGGCACCGTTAAGAAAACCCCACTAACGCAATTTGCACGTCCACGTAGCAGTGGTTTACGCGCGATTGATCTTGAAGAGGGTAATCATCTAGTCGGCACGGCAGTCACTAAGGGTGATTGTGATGTCATGCTATTTTCTTCGGAAGGTAAAGCGGTACGTTTTAACGAAAATGATGTGCGTTCAATGGGGCGCACTTCTCGTGGTGTGCGTGGCATTCGTTTAGCGGAAGGCTATGAAGTGATTTCAATGGTTATTCCTGCGGTAGAGGGTAAAGTCTTAACCGTAAGTGAAAATGGCTACGGTAAACGCACTAAGCTTGATGAATATGCCACCAAAGGTCGCGCGGGCAAGGGCATGATTGCCATGCAAACGAGTGAGCGTAACGGTAAGCTGGTAGGCGCTGCTCAAGTTTTTGATGGTGATGAAATTATGTTGATTTCTGATCAAGGCACCATGGTGCGTACCCGAGTAGATGAAGTGTCCGTTTCTGGTCGTAATACACAAGGTGTGCGCGTGATCAAGGTAAAAGACGGCGAGCATTTGATCGGTCTTGAGCGTATCGAAGAGCCTGAGACGGTAGATGCTATCGTCGAAGATATTGAGGATACCGAAGAAAGTGAAGGTGGTGAATAGCGGCAAGCCTCAAGCGGCAGGTGTCAAACAATCCTGTTTTGTTTTTACCCGTGACGTGTGGTTTTTTTAAAAAGAAGCTTATAGGTGTAGACGCCGCTCAAGTATTGTTGGATAAAGTGAATAGCGGTAAGCCTCAAGCGGCAAGTGTTAAACAATCCTGTTTTTGTTTTTATCTTGTGGCTTGCGGTTAATAGCTTATGTAAAAAAGAAATAACTATGACTAATGATAAGCAAACCTTAGCAGAACTACGCGAGCGCATCGATGCAACCGATCAGCAAATTGCCGATCTTATTAGCGAGCGTGCTCGCTGTGCACAAGCGGTAGCCAACGCGAAAAAAGCGAATGGCGAAACCGATGTAGTTTACTATCGCCCAGAGCGTGAAGCACAAGTGTTGCGTTCGGTAATGGCGCGTAATAAAACCAATGGCGGTCCGTTGGATGATGAAGAAATTGCGCGCTTGTTTCGTGAAATCATGTCCGCGTGTTTGGCTCTAGAGCAACCGATAAAAGTGGCTTTCTTAGGCCCTGAGGGAACCTTTACTCAAGAGGCGGTGATTAAGCACTTTGGTCATTCTGCTGTGCCTATTTCTATGGGCGCTATTGATGAAGTGTTTCGTGAAGTAGAAGCCGGCGCAGTGCAATATGGTGTGGTGCCAGTTGAAAACTCAACGGAAGGCGTAGTGACACATACGTTAGATAATTTCATTAATTCAGGTCTACAGATTTGCGGCGAAGTGGTGTTACGCATTCATCAGAATTTATTGATTTCAGATGTGACTAAAAAAGAAGGTATTACGCGTATATACTCCCATTCACAAAGTCTTGCACAGTGTCGTAAATGGCTAGATGCTCACTATCCTAATGCCGAGCGTATTGCGGTGAGTAGTAATGCGGATGCGGCTAAACGTATTAAGGGTGAGTGGAATTCAGCGGCTATTGCGAGTGCAACAGCAGCGGATATTTATGGCTTAAGCATACTCGAAGAAAAAATCGAAGATATGCCCGATAACTCAACGCGATTTTTAATTATCGGCACACAAGAAGTCCCTGCCAGTGGTGTTGATAAAACTTCCATCGTGGTGTCTATGCGCAATGAGCCAGGTGCTTTGCATAATTTGTTGGAACCTTTTCATCGTTTATCCCTTGATCTTACTCGGGTTGAGACTCGTCCTTCACGCTCTGGTATCTGGAACTATGTTTTCTTTGTTGATTTTAGTGGGCATAAAACCGATGAGAATGTGCGCCAGGCACTAGCGGATGTGGGTGAGAAAGCGGCTGAGTTAAAAATATTAGGCTCGTATCCAGTAGGTGTTCTGTAGTCGTTCTGTAGTTTTACTATAGCTTTCTAATAAAATTAAATGTTATTTCCGAGCGCCACTGGTAGCTCTACTGTTTTTTAATGATTGCTGGTCAATATAGTGTGTAACGAAAGGGTGTAATGAGTAAGCAACGCGTGTGTAATAAACCTGTATTGAATAAAGTCGTCGTCATCGGTTTGGGCCTTATTGGCGGCAGCTTAGCGGCCGCATTACGTAAGGCCAATGCTTGCGAAGAAGTGATTGGTGTTGTTCGTCGTCAAGAGACTGCAGATGTTGCGTTGGCAAATACTATTGTTGATCGCGCAGTGTTGTCCTTAACGGACATTGCAGATGAGCTTTCTGAGGGTGACGTAGTTTTCATCGCTGTGCCTACTTTATCTGTGCCGCAGACATTAACCGAAATTAAAGCAATAGTAGATCATCGTGTCACTATTACCGATGGTGCTAGTGTCAAGGGCAGCGTGGTCGAAGCAGTTGAAGCTATATTTGGTGTGATTCCGCCGCAGTTTGTCCCCGGCCATCCCATTGCGGGCTCAGAAAAAAGTGGAGTAATAGCAGCCGATGCAAGCTTGTATGTTAAGCATCGTGTCATCCTAACGCCACTAGCAGAAACCGAACAATCGCATATTGAGCGTGTTGTCGACATGTGGCAGGCGGCACAAGCTGAAGTGCTAATGATGTCGGTTGAAGAGCACGATGCAGTATTGGCGGCAACCAGTCATTTGCCTCATGCAATCGCTTACTCCCTAGTCGATACCTTGGCGAATGATTCTGCAAATGAAAATATTTTTCGTTACGCTGCAGGTGGATTTCGGGATTTTACTCGTATTGCTAGCAGCGACCCGCGGATGTGGCATGACATTATGCAAGCCAATAGCGCTGAGGTACTTAAGGCGATTGACCTGTTCCAACATAATCTTACTCAGCTGCGTGGTGCCATTGAGGCGGGTGATAGCAACTATTTATTGGATACCTTTACGCGTGCTAAAGACGCCCGTGATCATTTCACTTCTCTGCTGGTTTCTTCTACAGAAGAAACGGAAAGTAGATAATTATTTTTCCACCCTGTTTTTATTCACTTTTCGATTCATCTTTAACCATTCACCTTACTATATGTGTCGCCTTCTATGATTAAAAAAACTGAGTCAGCAATGGCAGATAGCCATACACAGCTTCACTATATTGTTCAGCCCGGCGGTAAAGTCTCGGGTAATTACCGTGTTCCAGGGGATAAGTCCATATCTCATCGCTCGATAATGTTAGGTTCGATTGCTGAGGGTATTACTGAAATTAGTGGTTTTTTAGAGGGTGAGGATGCACTGGCGACCTTGCAGGCATTTCGGGATATGGGTGTGAATATTAAAGGCCCTGAAAAGAGACTTGAAAAGGGCGTTGAAACGAGAGTCGTGACTATTCATGGGGTGGGCTTACACGGTTTAACGGCACCAAAAAAAGCATTAGATGTCGGTAATGCGGGTACTGCAATGCGCCTACTGATGGGATTTTTGGCCGGACAAAATTTTTCAGTGACCTTAACGGGCGATGCGTCCTTAACTAAGCGACCCATGAACCGTGTCGCCAATCCATTACGGGCAATGGGGGTCGAAGTAGAAACAGCTGCAGACGGGCGACCACCCGTCACAGTGAAGGCTAATGGCTGCGTCCAGTCAATTGATTATGCAATGCCAATGGCAAGTGCACAGGTAAAATCTTGTGTGTTGTTAGCGGGTATTTATGCGCAAGGTGAAACTTCTGTTATTGAGCCTGCGCCCACTCGTGATCATACCGAACGGATGTTACGAGGCTTTGGTTATGCCGTAAAAACCGAAGCTAATAAAGTCAGTCTTGTGGGTGGGGGAAAATTAACCGCAACGAATATAGATGTGCCAGCAGACATTTCATCTGCTGCATTTTATATGGTTGCCGCCTCTATTGCGCCTGGTTCGGATATTACTCTAGAGCACGTGGGTGTTAATCCCAGCCGTGACGGTGTTATTGATATCCTACGTTTAATGGGAGCCGATATTACCTTATCCAATCAGCATGAGGTAGGTGGCGAACCCGTTGCCGATATTAGAATACGTTATGCGCCTTTACAGGGTATTCAGATTCCTGAGCGTTTAGTGCCTTTAGCGATTGATGAATTCCCGATATTATTTATTGCGGCTGCTTGTGCGGAGGGTACAACGGTACTCACGGGCGCCGAAGAGTTACGCGTAAAGGAGAGTGACCGTATTCAAGCAATGGCTGACGGCCTGCACATATTAGGTGTTAATGCGACACCAACAGCCGACGGTATGATTATCGAAGGCGGTGAAATAGGCGGAGGAGAGGTTGAAACGCATGATGATCATCGTATTGCTATGTCATTCACTATCGCCGCATTAAGGGCGACAGGGGTAATCAAAGTGAAAAACTGTGCTCATGTGGGAACTTCCTTTCCGGGTTTTGTTGCCTTAGCGCAACAAGCAGGAATAAGCATAGAAGAACAAGTTGTTTAGGTTTTCGTAAAAATTTCTTTATAATGCCGCCTTACAAGGCAAAACCTTTCTTATTTATTAGTTTTACTCTCAGCATTGGATGAAAAATGAACAGCGATTATTCGTTAACCCACCTCAAGCAGTTAGAAGCTGAAAGTATTCATATTATCCGCGAAGTGGCGGCAGAATTTGATAACCCAGTCATGCTGTACTCCGTTGGTAAAGACTCGGCAGTCATGTTACATCTAGCAATGAAAGCATTTGCGCCGGGCAAGCCGCCTTTTCCTTTATTACATGTAGATACTACATGGAAGTTTAAGGAAATGATTAAATTTAGAGATGAGCACGTTAAAAATCTAGGGCTCGAACTGATTGTTCATACCAATCAAGAAGGTGTTGATATGGGCATGGGGCCATTTACCCATGGCAGTGCTACGCACACGGATGTAATGAAAACCCAAGGGTTAAAGCAAGCGCTGAATAAACATGGTTTTGATGCTGCGTTTGGTGGCGCTCGCCGCGACGAAGAAAAGTCTCGCGCTAAAGAGCGTGTGTATTCCTTCCGCGATAAAAACCATCGCTGGGACCCTAAAAATCAGCGGCCTGAATTATGGAATACCTACAATAGCCGCGTAGATAAAGGCGAAAGTATTCGAGTATTCCCGCTGTCAAATTGGACAGAACTGGATATTTGGCAATATATTTACCTAGAAAGTATTCCCTTGGTACCGCTGTACTTTGCCGATAAACGCCCAGTAGTTGAGCGTGATGGTACATTAATCATGGTCGACGATGAGCGTATGCCTATTGAGGAAGGCGACATAATAGAAGAAAGAATGGTGCGTTTCCGTACCCTCGGTTGCTACCCATTAACGGGTGCCGTGGAGTCAGAAGCGACAACACTGCCGGAAATCATTCAAGAAATGTTATTAACAACAACCTCGGAAAGACAGGGGCGGGTTATTGATCACGACAGTTCAGGATCAATGGAAAAGAAAAAACAAGAGGGGTACTTTTAGTTAACAGCTTACAGGTCACAGAAGGCAACGTGCCTGCAGGCTAGTTAACAGTTGTTAGGTGATTGTAAATTTTTAAAACAAGGATCTGTTATGAAATTTGAAACACTGGATGTATGGAAGCGTAGTGCAAAGTTAGCAAGTGAAGTTTATCAATATTTTGCTTGTTGTAATGATTATGGATTTAAAGACCAAATTACCCGGTCCTGTTTATCGGTTTCAAGCAATGTAGCAGAAGGGTGGGAGCGTTCTAGTAATAAAGATAGGGCGCGATTTTTGGATATAGCTAAAGGATCATTGGCCGAATTTATTTCACAGACTTATATAGGCCAAAAAATTGGATACATTGATATTCTGCAATCAAAAAAATGGTTGGCAGAATCTCAAGAAATTGCAGCTATGTTGGCTGCTCTAAAACAAAAGATTTTGCTGTGAGCTGAAAACTGTAGGCTGTCAGCATGAACATAAAGAAAATGAAACTAGCAGTTAACCTCTCTCTTGAGGCTTGAGGCTAGTAACTTGGAGCTTAAAATACATGTCTCATCAGTCTGAATTAATTGCTGAAGATATTAACGCTTATCTTGCACAGCATGAACAAAAAGAATTATTACGTTTTATTACCTGCGGTAGTGTTGATGATGGTAAAAGCACCTTAATCGGCCGCTTACTGCATGATTCTAAAATGATTTATGAGGATCAGTTGGCCGCAATTGAATCTGATTCAGTTAAGCATGGTACTACGGGCGAAAAAATTGATCTGGCTTTATTGGTTGATGGTTTGCAGGCTGAACGTGAGCAGGGCATTACTATCGATGTAGCTTATCGTTATTTTTCTACCTCCAAGCGAAAGTATATTATTGCGGATACGCCAGGGCACGAGCAGTACACGCGTAATATGGCAACGGGTGCTTCTACCTGTGACCTAGCGGTTATATTGATTGATGCACGTTATGGTGTGCAAACACAAACACGCCGCCATAGTTATATTGCTTCTTTGTTGGGTATTAAGCATATTGTTGTTGCCATTAATAAAATGGATTTGGTTGATTTTAGTGAATCAAGGTTCACCGAAATACAGCAAGAGTACTTACAGTTTGCTCAGGACTTGGGGCTTGCTAAAGATATTTATTTTGTGCCGATGTCTGCTTTAGATGGCGATAACGTGGTGAATGCTAGCGAGCGTTCGCCTTGGTATTTTTCGTCAAAGCATGACTCATCTAAGCCCCATTCATCTAAGCACCATTCATCTAAGTGCAGTGGTAAAACCTTAATGGAAATATTGGAGCATGTGCAAATCGCAGGTGATAAAAATATTGCTGATTTTCGTTTTCCCGTGCAGTATGTGAACCGTCCCAATCTCGATTTCCGTGGTTTTTGTGGAACAGTGGCTTCAGGTAAAATATCGGTAGGGGACGACATTCGTTCTTTACCTTCAGGTAAAACCAGTAAGGTGGCTAGCATAGTCACTTACGATGGTGATTTGCCGATGGCTTTTGTTGGGCAGGCGGTGACCTTAACATTAGAAGATGAAATCGATATTAGTCGTGGCGATATGATTGTTGCAGCGAACGATAAGGTGGCGCAAACTAACCATTTACAGGCGCATGTGGTGTGGATGTCGGAACAGTTACTAACACCCAACAGCGAATATTTTTTCAAATTCGCCACCAAGCTAACGACGGGAAGTGTGGAAACCATTCATCATCAAATAGATGTGAATACACAAGAGCATCATAGCAAAGAGGCGTTAGCGTTAAATGCTATTGGTCTAGTTGATATCACCTTAAGCCAGCCAGTAGTAATGGATCCTTATAAAAATAATCGCGCTACGGGCGGGTTTATTATTATTGATCGTTTAACTAACGTGACGGTGGGTGCGGGTATGGTCAGCCATACTTTGGCTTCTGTTCAAATAGAGCATGATAACGCGGCATTCTCTAATGATCTGTCGGCATTAATTAAACAGCATTACGCCAATAAATCTGATGTAGAAGTTGCACATTTAGTGCAAAAACTCACTCAGTATTTATAATTAGTGCCCATCCTTAAATGGCTCGTCGCGAGGGAAAATAAAAATGGTCAAATTTGTGCTGGTAGAGACAGGCGTTTGCTTATTGCAAACAACTACATCTAGTGGTGCGAAGATGGCCGTTTTTATTTTTCCGCAGTAGAGTCCTATTTATGGGTGGGCGCTAATTAGATGTGGTTGGATACAGTTGAATAGTGGCTGAGGTGTATTTGTAGGTAAATGCGCACACAAAAATCAGCCTTTGCTTACATATTTTTGTAGCGCAAAAGTATTACTATTTACTCGTGTTTTGTTCTCAGTAAAAATTTTTGGCAAAGCACAGTGCAAGGACGCTAAGTGTGTTTTCTCGTTGCTGCATTTTTTGCGCGATGGGTGAAAGTCTCATTGGTGTTCAAAATATCAATAACATGGAGGTTATATCCTATGAATCGTTTGTCACTTAAAAAAATCACATCTATTGCTTTACTCTTAACGGCTGTCGGCGGCTTTTCTTCTGTAGGTTTTTCTGCTGGTGGAAAAGTGGTAAAACAGCCGCCGCAAAAATTACCTGCTAAGCAAGTCGTTGTTGCGCAGACCATTAATATTAACTCAGCCAATGCGGTAGAGATTGCTTCTAGCCTGAAAGGTATAGGCCTAAAGAAGGCAGAAGCGATTATCGAATGGCGAAAAGCTAACGGAAAATTCACTACACTGGATCAGCTAACGGAAGTAAAAGGCATTGGCGAAAAAACCTTAATGGCAAATAAAGAAAAGATAAAACTGTAAAAGATAGTTTGCAGGAATGACAGAGCTTACAGGAATGACAGAGCTTACAGGAATGACAGAGCTTACAGGCTACAGCTAACAGCCTACAGGAAAAGCAAAAAATACTTGACAAGATCTTTGTAAGTCGGGAAAGTTTTGTTAGCTGTTAGCTGTTAGCTGTTAGCTGTTAGCTGTTTTTATGCTATTATTCGCTCCGATTTTATTCGGAGCTATTATGTCAAATAACACGACTTCCCCTATTATTTCTCCCGTGCCCACTCCTCCTATTACGTCCCCTATAGTAGTGGCCATGGACTTTAATGACTCCGCTCCCTGTTTACACTTAGCCTCTCAGTTAAACCCGTCGCATTGTCGGATTAAAATAGGCAAAGAGTTGTTTACTGCGGCAGGCCCGCAATTAGTGGGCGAGTTGATGGCAGAGGGCTTTGATGTTTTTCTCGATTTAAAATATCACGACATTCCTAATACGGTTGCTAAGGCAGTGAAAGCGGCGGCCGATTTGGGTGTGTGGATGGTCAATGTACACGCTTCTGGTGGTCGTAGAATGCTCGATGCGGCTAGAGAAGCGGTAGATGCCTCGTCGAATTCGCCTTTGTTGATTGCGGTCACGGTATTGACCAGTATGACAAAAGAGGATTTGTTCAGTATTGGTATAGATATAGAACCAGCGGAGCAGGTGATGCGTTTGGCTAACTTAACTAAAGACGCTGGACTTGATGGTGTGGTGTGTTCGGCGCTGGAAGCTCAGGGGCTAAAGGCTGCATTAGGCAAAGAGTTTTGTTTGGTGACACCCGGTATTCGCCCTATAGGGGCTTCTGCTGATGATCAGCGTCGTATCGTAACGCCTGAAGCAGCAATGGCTAATGGCAGTGATTATCTAGTCATTGGCCGGCCTATTACTCAGGCAGCGGATCCTGCTGCTGTTTGTGAGGCAATATACCAATCATTACAGGCGACGCCTTAGACTCGTTGATAAAAAACAAGGTTAATTAAAAAGGTTAATTGATGAATAGTCATATTCCCGTGATTACAGTAGATGGGCCTAGTGGTTCAGGCAAGGGCACGATTTGCCAATTGTTAGCGAAAGCATTAGGTTTTCATTTATTGGATAGTGGCGCTTTATATCGTTTAACGGCAGTAGCGGGGGTCGCGCAGGGCGTTGATCTACATGATGCTGATGCTATTGCGCAAGTGGCGCGCAAACTTAATGTGGCATTTGAACCTAGCGATAAAGGCGTGCTCGCTCTCCTAGAGGGTGTTGATGTTACTAGTGATATTCGTAAAGAGGCCGCAGGCATGGGGGCGTCGGTTGTGGCTGCACATTTGCCTGTTCGTGAGGCTCTTTTAGAGCGCCAGCGAGACTTCCAGCAAGCCCCGGGTTTAGTGGCTGATGGGCGCGATATGGGGACTACGGTTTTCCCTGATGCAGAGGTTAAAGTATTTTTAACCGCAAGCGCTGAAGAAAGGGCGCAAAGGCGCTATAAGCAGTTGCTTGAGCGTGGGGAATCTGCTAATCTCCGCGCCCTGTTGGATGATATACGTGCGCGTGATACGCGTGATACCGAACGTTCAGCATCGCCCTTACAGTCGGCGGAGGATGCATTAGTCATCGATAGTACAGTGATGTCTATTGATGAGGTCTTGAAGACTGTACTGTTGTTGGTAAAACGCATTAGTAAAGCGTGATGTTTAGCTGATAGCGGGTAGTAAGGCTTAGAGCTTGGTTGATTCCCTCTTGCATTCATTAGCAAGATCATCCGTCCTAAGTGGGTAAAGTAGGTTATTTAAGGCAGCGTCAGCTCACTATTTTGTCAGGAAGAGCGTCGTTGTCATTATTCATTGGCCCGTGTCCCTGACGATACGGTAAGCAGATCTAGATAGTACGCCCACCTTGTTTATGGCTCTTGCTTATGAGCAGGGGGTTGCGGTTGGCTATTAGGATGTGTGCTATAGCATTATAGGTTCCCCTCATGAGCGAAAATTTCGCAGAACTCTTTGAAGAAAGTTTAAAAACCGTTGATATGGTTCCCGGATCAATTGTCACGGGTGTTGTTATTGATATAGACCGAGACTGGGTGACGATTCACGCAGGTCTTAAATCAGAGGGTGTTATCCCTGCTGAAGAATTCGCCGATGATAACGGTGAAGTAACACTACAGATTGGTGATGAAGTTCAAGTAGCACTAGAATCTGTTGAAGATGGTTTTGGTGAGACAAAACTTTCACGTGAAAAGGCCAAACGTGCTGAAGCGTGGAAAGTATTAGAAACTGCTCATGCAGCAGAAGAAGTAATGACCGGTGTTATTAATGGCAAGGTTAAAGGTGGTTTCACCGTTGACGTTGCAGGTATCCGTGCATTCTTACCGGGTTCATTAGTTGATGTACGTCCAGTACGCGACACCTTGCATTTGGAAGGCAAAGAGCTTGAATTTAAAGTGATTAAGCTTGATCAAAAACGTAATAACGTCGTTGTATCTCGTCGTGCAGTGATGGAAACGGCGAACTCAGCAGAACGCGAAGAATTGTTAGCGACGCTTGAAGAAGGTGCTAAAGCGAAAGGTATTGTTAAGAACCTTACCGATTACGGCGCATTTGTTGATCTTGGCGGTGTTGATGGTCTTCTGCATATCACTGATATGGCGTGGAAGCGTATTAAGCATCCGAGCGAAATTGTTAATGTGGGTGACGAAATTGACGTACGCATATTGAAGTTTGATCGTGAGCGTAACCGTGTATCTCTAGGCCTTAAGCAATTAGGTGAAGATCCATGGGTAGAAATTACTAACCGTTACCCTGTTGGCGCGAGAGCGAATGCAGTGGTCACTAACCTAACCGACTACGGCTGTTTTGCTGAAATCGAAGAAGGTGTTGAAGGTCTTGTTCACGTATCTGAAATGGATTGGACGAACAAAAATATTCATCCCTCTAAAGTGGTTAACCTAGGCGATGAAGTCGAAGTTATGGTACTTGAGATCGATGAAGGTCGTCGTCGTATTTCCTTAGGTATTAAACAGTGTCAAGAAAACCCATGGGATGCATTTGGCACTCGTTTCCAGAAAGGCGATAAAATCTCAGGTAAAATCAAGTCAATTACTGATTTCGGTATTTTCCTTGGTCTTGATGGCGGTATTGATGGTCTGGTTCACTTGTCTGACATTTCTTGGACTGAAACGGGTGAAGACGCCGTTCGCAACTACAAAAAAGGTGATGATCTAGAAAC
>JBLHJR010000059.1:0-19721 GCA_047619205.1 Candidatus Endobugula sp.
TCCAGGGCGACTGAAGGCCTAATGCGGATGCGAATAATTGCTGTTCTTGCATTTTTTTGCTCATAAATAATAGGGATAGTAAAATGCTATTTTACACTGTTACCCACTTGAAGTAGCGAAGAACCAAATAATTTAAGCCAGTTAAAAACATGTTTGTCTGCTGCACATAATTTTTTACTCAGTAAAGACGAAGCCTCTATAATCTTTGAACATCAGAAATCTGTTATTGAGCAACACTGGAGATCAATATGTGATGAGGCGGAATTGAATGAAGTTGATCGTAAATTACTTTGGGAGCGGCAGTTTTTAAATCCGTTTTCTGTAGAATAATAATTATGATTCCTTTGCGCCTAGGTATGGAGACGTTTTGAGTGTCCGCTTCTTGGTTGTTAGCAGTATTACTCTACTCAAACCAAAAGATTCCCTCTATTCTCAGCAATCCCCAACTTCACTTCTGCCCCACTATTAAACTCTACAAAGTCATCGATCATACCATCACTAAATATCACGCCATTGCCTGACATAAGCGACGATACGCTCATGTTAGATCGGTTGCTGACTTTACCATAGACCAGGTCAGTGCCTGTGGTATTACTAGGGAATGGCTCTCGTACGGCAAATTGTAGATGATCGGTATCCCATGCAAGAGGCTTAGTATTGCTCTCACCGCTCGTACTATTTTTACCAAGGATGCCAGTTGCGCCAGCAATAATACTTTTCATCCAGCCGGTACTCCCTAAACCTGTTGATACGATAATACCGCTAGAGGACTGGGTTTCGGTTTGTTGGTTCACGGTTAAAGCATAGCGTGCTGAGGTGTGCGACCGTGGGCCGATAAATATATCGTTCACGGCGATGAGTTCTTGCCCGTCATTCAGTGTGGCTTTGGCCATGGTAATGTATTTACTTTGATACTGCTTTCGCAACACGTCGGCAAAGAGTAAGCCAATATCAGCCACTGCAAAAGGCAGTAGCACGCCATCAAAGCGAGAGGGGTCTGGATTGATGGCGATAACGGGCTGCCCGTTTAAGTATTTTAAAGTGTTGGCAACTAAGCCATCTTGACCGATAACCACCACAATATCTTCTGGCCCAAAAATAAAATTAGGTAAAAAATTCCGTTCCACCATTTGTAGGCGAGCAGATTTTTTTAAGGTGTTTTTAATCGTCTCAACAGAAGTAAGGTAAGTGCTGTGCTCTACGCGGTAATCGTCAAAGTCACCGCCCTTGCTGCTAATCACAAAGGCGGCTTGAGCTTCGGTGTTGTACTGTGCCACTAGCTCTTCAAAACGTGTACGGCGAGTGACTATAATCACTTTTACATTAAGTGACGACGAGGTTGAGCTAGAACGGCTCATGCACGTATCCTCTCGGTAAGTGATTGCAGTAAGTCGGGCGTAATGTTTAATTGGCCAATCTTTTCTGCTCCACCCGCCAGCTCTCTAAATGCCTGCGCCATTAATTGCTGAGGGTCTAGATTGCCCATGGTTAACGCTTCTAGCACTTTCGCATCCACTTTAGATAGGGCTTCCATCGTGGCACCAATTTCGTAGGCTTTAGCATCCGCTTGCTTGCATTCGTTTTGCGTCGCAATATCTACAAGTTGTTGACGCTGCTGTTCTTGCGCAATATCGGCATCGAGTTTTTCTCGCTGCATTTCTTGGCGTTGTTCGGCTAGCGCACGTTCAGATTTTAGTTTGCCTTCTTCTATTTCTCGTTGCTTATTCTCTACTGCTATCTCTGTATTGAGCTCATTTTCTTTAACGGTTCGCTCTTGCTCGATAGAGGCATTTCGGCGACGGTAAATTGCTTCGTCGGCCTCTTGTAATAGCTGCTCTCTTACCGAGGCCTCCAATGCTCTTGCAGTTTCGGGTGTAGGTTTAATCGCGACAATGGATAAGTCGATAATCTCTACACCTAAGGTTTGTAATACATCGGATTGAGAGAAGTCCTCTTTAATTGAGCGCACTAATGTTTGTGACGACATAATCGCTTGCCGCAAATTAAGCTGCTCAATCGCTGCGCTCATTTTCACTTGTACTAGGTTGGTGATTCGGTTGAGTAACTTATCTGGGTCGTCAGATTCATACCTCAGTTCTTTATGCCCGTTTTTAATCGTGAAGTTCATTAGCGTTGCTATTTTTTCTGGGTTGGCAATACGATAAACCAGTTGCCCTTGCACTGTGACTTCTTGATAGTCTTGGGTGGTTTCTTTAAAAATAAACGGCACGTCGGTTGTGCCTGTGGGTACGGCCACTAGTGATACATTGGGGGCGTAGTACCAAAGAGAGATCCCTGCGCCTTTCTTTGTTAATGCGCCGTTTTCAAATTTCATTAAGTAGGTGGTAGGGTCTACTTTGATATAGTTGATATTAAACATGATGACGTCCTTTATTGTTTGTGATCTTTTGTATGTGATCTTTCGTGTATGAGTTGAAACGACTTGGTTACCCAAGTCGTTTCATTGGTGTGTATTTGGCGTGTAGATGACATTTATGCGCAGGCTCTTGTGTCCTCCTCTATCATGGGTACGCCTGCTTTTGCGCGCGCTTTCACTTCATCAAAGTCGTAGGTTTTTAATACCCAGCCATCCTTGAATACGGGGACCAACATGTTTTCCTGCTGACCTAATTCCTCTTCGCGAATGGTGCGGATGCTGCCCCTGTTGTCTTCACTATTATCCTTAATGACGGCTAAACGACCTTTTTTAGAACGCTTACCTTGATCGGTAATGGGATCTTTAAAAACATCTCTCCATTGCCCGTTCACTTTGGCGGCAGAGGCTTTCATTGCAAACTTCATGGTATCGCGATTCACTTTTTGTAAAAGCTCACCGCCCATGCCGAAGGCGATATTATCAGCACTTTGCTTACGTTGCTTCATGGCGATTAAGATATCTTCGATACTATCTAAAGAAACACCATCACCTTGAATAACACGAACATAGTCAGGCAACACTTTGTAGCCTTTTGTGTTCACGGTGTAACCGAATTTATTCATTAAGCGATCAATGGTTTCAGTCACTACCGCAACAGGGTCTCCGCTATCAGGGCGAATAACTAAGGTGCCGCCAGTATTTTGCACCTTGGTTTTTAATTCATCACCCCAGATATTATCGATGGCATTCCATAAGTCATAAGAATCACTCACTACAGCAACCAACTTCCCTTCACCTGAAAACTGCTCCAACATATTGGCGTAGGCAGCTTTTTCATTATCCTTGCCCCAGCTAGTCATTGTGCTGTGTTCAGAAGCGGGGATAGAAAACCCAGCCATATCTGCATCGTAGTAGCGGCGTGTCGCCATAATGCCACTTAAGGTGTCAGTACCCATGAAGTTAACTAAGTGAGCGGCACCTCCAATGGCGGCAGCTTCTTCAGAGGTTGCACCTCTTGCCCCAAAATCGTGTAATTTAAAGTCAATACCATCAATGTTGTCTGCGGTTTCTGCTAAGTAACGCTGAATAATCTGACGACCATTCCAAGAAACTGTGGCAACGGTTGTGGGATACCAAACCGCTCTTAACAATGCGGTTTCTACGTAGCTGGTTAACCATGCACATTGTGGGTCGGTGTTGATAACTTGCACCATAGCATTTTGCACAGGAATAACCGTTCCTTCGGGTATGGCTTGAATTTCTATGGGTAAGTAGCCATCGTACTCTTCAACAATATAACGCCAGCCGGCTTCGTTAAACGGTAAACCGTTGGCTTCGATCACGATTTTAGCGTCATCAATGTCATCGTTGGTAATAGGCTGACTTAAGTAGTCTTTGATAAACATTTGTAAGCCAAAGAAGACCGCTTGCTTGAACTTACCGCCACGCGCTTCAATATAGCTAGAGACTTGCGTCGTATTGGGTGGGTACTGTAAGTAGTGAGATGCTTTATAGGCATCTACGTTTAAGATGATATTTTTCGTGTTGCGGTAGGTGTTATTATTAGTGCTATTGGTGTTGTTCATGATGGAAATCCTCCAGTCATTGTTGCAGTCCATTGTTAAAGTAAGTGACTGCTATGAAATGAGTCGGGTCTATCCCTCCTCATGTTTCTTTACTCAATCAAGAAATCCTCTTGACTGAATCTTACTTATTGCTAAGCGTTTAAAACTTTTTACATGCCTGTCATTTCTTGAACTATAAAATAGTGATCTTCAAAAATTTGAGTAGGGTCTACATCCGCTAACGGTACCCACAATGCATGTTTTGCATCATCACTACCTTTTACTTTGGGCAATACTTTGTTGGGTTCTAGTTCAATATAAAATGCATGTGTAATCGTTCTTCCTCTTGCTGACCGGTAAGGGTCATCAAATACTTGTTGCGATTTGATAGAGCCTTTTAATACCGGAACAGGTACTTTTAATCGAGTTTCTTCGCGTAGCTCTCTTAAACAGGCATCAGCTAACTTTTCATTTTGGTTAACAAAGCCACCGGGTAATGCTAATAAGCCTATTCCTGGTTCTGCTTTACGCTCTACCATTAATACATGTCCACTTTGAACAACCACTGCATCGACGGTAACAAACGTAGGTGCATAAGGTGCAGCATCCCATGCTGATTTATAGCGAGTGACAAACTGTTGTTCGTTCTTTACTTGCTGATAAATGTCGGTTTGGCAAAAGCCTTCCATGTGCTCGTGTACATTTTTAGGCAATACGGCTTTTGCCTTTTCACTGCCTATGTAGGTTTCACCTTCTGGCTCTTCCGTAAAAATAGATTCGCGAATAGGTGTTGCGCTAATCCCTTGGTAGTTATCTACGTTAACCGCACTCCACTGAGGAAATAGGTTTAGGTAGTAAGAGCTTTGATCTTTACTGTGCCCAATTAACCCTACTGTCGGGTTGCGGTGCGGCGTACTGTGATACGCAGCAACTAATCCATTAATAGTGGCCTGTACGTTGCGCACCCATGATTCATCGTTGTAAACAATATCCATCAATGGCGCTATATGTACTCGGTTATTATCGGTATCCGTTAATGAACCGCGAATCATATTTTCACGCTCCTTAACCGTCCAAGGGTTACGTGTCGATCGGGGTTGGTGGGCGGAACCACACAAAATAATCATTTGATCGGCTTGTGCTAAGCCTGCGTTTATTACCGCCAAATGCCCATTATGGAAGGGTTGAAAGCGGCCAATAAAAACTAAAAAGTCGTAGGTTTTGTTACTCATGTCAGCAAGCCCCTTGCTGTAATTGATCGTTAACCTGGTCTATCCAGATATGTTTATCATGTGATCTAGCAACTGTTTTGTTGCTCTGTTTGATCAACTTGACACCATAGTGGCTTAAAGCCACTATGGTGTCAAGTATTTATTTTAAGAGTAAGTCACGAGCCTCCATTAATGCAAAACCTAGCAAGTTTAGACCTTGCCATGTATCCGGGGTCTCGCAGTCGCTATTATCTTCAGCAAGCCCAATTCCCCAGATATTATCTTCAGGGCTGGCCTCAACTAATACCTTATCGCCAGTTGAAAGTAGAAAAGCTTTTAGGTCTTCGTTTTGACCAAATTTATGTTTACTCGTATTAACAACAATATCGAATCGATGCTGTAACCAAAGAGATTCATCAAAGTGCTTAATTTCTCGTCCAATCTTTTTGGCTTTGCTTGCGCCTTTAGCGGCAACAATCTTTTCGGCAGATTCAGTATCACCAAATAGACGTGCTTTTTCGGCCATCATAAAATGCTCAGCCGTTTTATAAGTAATGCCCCCTACAGTAAAGGGTGAAGGGTGCCATTGACTAAAGCAAGATTTCGAAACACCGCTAATCTCTGGCAGTGGCCCCCAGAAGAAAACATACTCTACTTTATTGCCGTTCTGCAGATGCTCCTCTAGTTGTTTTTTATTTCTAATGTTCATTCTTTTATTTCCTTACTGGTGTGTTGTGTGAATGAGTTGACATAGTGTCTTAAAGCCACTATCCTATTGCTCATTCAAACATCTGTCAATTTATTAATTGTAAAAAACTAGGTTAAGAGTAAATATTTGTGGAAAAAGTATCACCGGAAGAAAAACAGTTTATTAAGAGCTACAGCATCCATGATTATGACGTGCCTTTAGTCACTGTGGATATGGCTATTTTTACGATCAGAAACGATCAGCTGCATGTACTGCTGGTAAAACGCTCTCAGCACCCTTCAATGGGAATGTGGGCGTTACCGGGCGGCTTTGTTGATTTGAAGCAAGACCGTCAGTTGGGCGATACCGCTAGACGCAAGCTTAAAGAAAAAACAGGTATTGATACGCCTTATCTAGAGCAAGTTGAAACCGTTGGTAATAATCAGCGTGACCCTAGAGGATGGTCGGTCACTGTTTCTTACTTTGCACTGATACCCAATGACAGTATCGAAGCGGTTACTGCAGAAGCATCGGAAGAAATGGCCTGGATAACATTTGACGAAGCGATTGCTCAATATCATCTGGCATTTGATCATGAAAGCGTATTGCAAACATGCTATGAACGACTCAAGGCAAAGGTGCAGTACACCTCTTTGCCGATTAACTTGCTGCCAGAAGCATTTACCCTATCGGAGTTGCAGAATATTTTTGAAATCATTCTAGATAAAACAGTCGAAAAGAAATCATTTCGACGGCGTATTTTAGATGCAGAGATTATTGAAGAAACGGGCGCGATGAAAACAGGCAGTAATCGCCCAGCCAAACTCTATAAAATGAAAAATATCGGTGAAAATCATTATTTTTCACGCAACATAGAAGGGCCGAGATAGCGATAAATCCTAAACATAAAAAATTTAAAGAAGGGGGGGGATGATGAGCGAAATCTTTAAAGTGGGAATTGATATACATGGCGTTATCGATACCTTTCCCAAAAGGTTCATGCAGCTTTCTATGGCGCTAGTAGCAAGCGGAGCGGAAGTGCATATTGTGACGGGCTCTAAGCGTGATGAGCATATTGACACGCTACTGAATAATGCAGGTATTACATTCACACATTATTTTTCAATAGTTGAGTTTTTGGAAAAAAATGGAGATATTCGTTGGGAAGACGATCAGCCATACGCGCTAGATGAAAAATGGGATATGGCGAAAAGGAACTATTGTGAGCTGCAATGTATTGACTTGATGATAGACGACTCTCCCGTTTATCGTGATACCTTTGCTGATATAGGAACCAATTTTTTACATCTGACTAGCTAAGCGAGCATTGTTTATGAGATAAGTTTCTAGTCTAGCACGAGTTTTTTGTAAGTAATTATTTTCTATTTTCAAGCGCTAGAAAATCGTCTAATCTGTATTAACTCGAAAATAATATAATGCTCAAGCTAATAATACGGAGGCTATAGTTCGTGAATAATTCAGATAATATAACGAATGCTCAGCCAAGCATTCCTCTCAGAAATAGGTTTGATGAAATTAAGCGCGTATTTTCACTTACAGAAAAAGAGCTTGCAGAGGTTCTTTTGGTGGATTCGCCTGATACGCTTGTAGGTTGGACTAAAGATATTTCCCCAATTATTGAAAAGATTGCTATAGACCGTATATTCTCTTTAGTAATGCTTACTAAAGATTGGGAAAGTCATGGATATACCGTATCTAGGGATACGCTGCATCGTCCAATAATTGAAGAGGAATGTTTATTTTCGATGCTTTCGGCACAACACTTAGATAAGTCTTTAGTCTTGTTTGTGGGCTCTAGATTAACCTTAATAGAGTTAAATGAAAGCGTTTTTCCAGACCCGTTGCCTAAAGTGCAGTGTTTGAGCTAGATTGGCCAATTTTGGTGTACTAATACACTATACATTGGCCAAAGCGGCCAAACTATGGTGCCATGAACACGAGTGATGTTGTTTGCAGTAAATGGTGGGCCCTCCCAGACTCGAACTGGGGACCTGACGATTATGAGTCGTATGCTCTAACCAACTGAGCTAAGGGCCCATTACTTGCCTTTTTACCTTCTGGCTTCGTTGCGTCCTTATCGCCACGGATGGCGTGTATGCAATCTTTGCAGGAGCCTTAGATTGCCGAAGCCTTCGGTCATGTACTTGGTGTACACTCCCTCAGCTTTCTGTGGGGTGCCTCGCCAGCAGGCAAAAATTCTGCGTAATGCTTACTGCTTTTTTCTTCTAGTGTTGTCGCGTGCTTAGCGCCACGGATGGCGTGTATGCAATCTATGCAGGAGCAGTAGATTGCCGAATCCTTCGGTCATGTACTTGTTGTACATTCCCTCATTATTCAGCGGGGCGCCTCGCCAGTAAACAAAAATTCTGCGTAATGCTTACTATTTACTATCTTGCGTTGAGGTTTTCTAGTTAGCACGTAAAAAGCGTAAAAACAAAAACACCTCCTTTCCCTACTGGAGAGTTAGGAGGCGCGTATGATACCTACTTTTTACTATTCGTCCAAGAAACTTCTTAAATGATCTGAACGACTGGGGTGACGCAGTTTACGTAGAGCTTTGGCTTCGATTTGACGAATACGTTCACGAGTCACATCAAACTGTTTGCCAACCTCTTCTAGTGTGTGATCGGTATTCATGTCGATGCCGAAGCGCATGCGTAGTACTTTGGCTTCTCTGGCGGTTAGGCCAGATAGTACGTCACGGGTAGATTCGGTTAGACCCACATCGGTGGCTGATTCTACGGGTGAGGTAATCGTACCATCTTCAATAAAGTCACCTAGGTGCGAATCTTCATCATCGCCAATAGGCGTTTCCATGGAGATCGGCTCTTTGGCAATTTTTAGTACCTTGCGTACTTTTTCTTCAGGCATTTCCATGCGCTCGCCGAGTTCTTCTGGCGTCGGCTCGCGACCCATTTCCTGTAGCATTTGACGAGAGATACGATTGAGTTTGTTAATCGTTTCTATCATGTGCACTGGAATACGAATGGTGCGGGCTTGGTCGGCAATCGAACGGGTAATGGCTTGGCGAATCCACCAGGTAGCGTAGGTTGAAAACTTGTAACCACGGCGGTATTCAAACTTATCAACGGCTTTCATTAGGCCGATGTTACCTTCTTGAATAAGGTCAAGAAATTGTAAGCCACGGTTGGTGTATTTTTTAGCGATCGAAATAACCAAGCGTAGGTTAGCTTCTACCATTTCTTTTTTAGCGCGTCGTGCACGAGCTTCTCCAATCGACATACGGCGATTGATTTCTTTTATCATCGATAATTCAAGGCCAATTTTGGCTTGAATAGATTTTAGCTTACGTTGTGAACGTAATATCTCTTCTTTGACGATGTCTATGTTCGCAGAGTAATCATTATTTCGAGCGATGACGGCTGGAATCCATGTGGGATCGGTTTCATTGCCTGGAAACTCTTTGATAAAGGTCTTTCTTGGCATCTTTGAAGTTCTGACACAGAGCGTCATGATGTTTCTTTCTTCTCGGCGCACTTGCTCAAGAACACCACGAGCTTTGCGATACAAAGGATCGAATTGGCGCGGCGGTAGTTTGAAGAATTTAACAATTTCTCCAAGCTCACAGAGTTCATTGTCAACTTGCGTGGTGCCGCGGCCATATTTTTTAATGGCTTTATCGGTTTTGGCGAGTTGCTTTTTGAGTAAACCAAAGCGCTCATTAACTTCTTCTGGGTCAAGGCCGGTATCTACTTCGTCTTCGTCGTCATCTGTGTCGGTTTTATCTTTTTTCGCAGAGGGGCCTGCAGCAGGGACGTCGTCGGCAGGGTCTAACCAGCCAGCGATGACATCGGGAATACGGCGTTCTTCTTTGGCGATGAGTTCGTATTCTGCCACATAAGTTTGAACCACTTCGGGCCAGCATGCTAATGCGTGCATGAGGTCGCGAGTGCCTTCTTCGATACGTTTGGCGATGGCAATTTCGCCTTCTCGGGTGAGTAGCTCAACGGTGCCCATCTCGCGCATGTACATGCGCACGGGGTCGGTTGTGCGTCCCGCTTCTGTTTCCACTGCGGCTAACGCAGCGGCAGCTTCGGCAGCGGCGATTTCATCGGCTGATGCATCACCATCGGACATTAATAAATCTTCGGCATCGGGCGCTGTTTCGTATACGCGAATGCCCATGTCGTTGATCATTTGAATAATGTCTTCAACCTGATCGGGGTCAGAAATATCTTGCGGTAAATGGTCGTTTACGTCGGCGTAGGTTAAGTAGCCTTGTTCTTTACCCCGTGCGATCAATTCCTTGATACGGGATTGTTGTTTGTTGTCAGACATGCAAGCTCCTGGTTGCGCAGGGTATTTCTAGGCTTATTTGTTGGCGATTACACCCATCATTATTAATAGGGGTGAGTTGGGGGTAGCCTGTAGAGCTAGTGCCCAGCGTTAAAATTAGCTTTCTGAGATACGTGTAATGTGTTTCGGAATAAACCCGATATTATAATCGATTTATTGCTTTTAGTGCTAGGCAATATGGGGGGTATTACTAGAATTTCAAGTGATAAGTGCGACTAAGCAAGCAATCGAGGGCTTTATGTTGCTCTTGCGCTAATGGCTTTGAGGTATAGTTGCCTCTCCGCCACTGACCAGTCACTCGAAGGCTTATTGTTGAGTTGTTGAATGATGGTGTCGCAATCTTCTTGTTGTTGACGTTGGAGTAAGTAATCAAGGGTATCGAGAAACTCTTGTTGGGGGTCGAACTCTTGTTGAGGGTCAGAGCTGTGTTTTTCTTCGTTGGATGACAATTCTTTTGCTTGGTGAAAACGAGAGGCCTTTGACATGAGCGCTTGTAGGGTTTGTGTTGCTTGTAAACCATAGGTACCTTGCCAGTGGCCTACGATTTGTCCGCTAGTGAAGTCGGGTCGTTGTTGCAGTAAGTCAATAAGTTGCACCAGCAAGATGATGTGCTTTTGTTGGCTGTGGCGTAGGTCTTCAAAGTCGACTGCTGAGGTGGCGATAGCGGGTTGAAATAATAAAAGGGCTAGGGCTAACTCTTCGGTTTGTAGGTTGGGTGTTGAGGGCTTGCTGGTTTGGTGGCGATCGCTGCTGAGTCTAGTGTTGTTGCTATAAGCAACGGCTTGATAGCTGTCACTGGCGGGTGTGTGTGCCGGTATTGTTTGATTTTGCGTGGTTGTATGGGTGGATGTATAAGCGGGAGCATAAGTGCTGGTATGAGTGATCGATTCGGTTTCTGCTTCGACGGCAGGGAGTTCGTTGAGCAGGCTCATTAAAGAGTCTATGCTCAGCTGGGTGCGTTTGGCTAGTTGGCCAAACATCAATTCGCGATAGACCCCACGAGGTAACTGGTCGAGCATGGGCGCAGCGATTTTACATAAGCGTGCTCGCCCTTCCATGGTCTGACTGTCGAAATGCTGGCCTAGTTCCTCGAAGAGGAAGTTCTCTAGAGGTGAGGCGCTTTCAATCATGCGGGTAAATTTTTCTTCACCTATTTGCCGAACCAGTGTGTCGGGATCTTCGCCATCGGGTAGGTAGAGAAATTTAATTTGGCGGCCATCTTCCATTACGGGAAGTGAGTGTTCCATAGCACGGCGAGCAGCTTTGCGACCGGCTTCGTCGCCATCAAAGCAAAACACGATTTCATTAGTAAAGCGGAAGGCGCGGGCGAGGTGTTCTTCGCTGCAAGCAGTACCTAGGGTAGCAACACCGTAGCGGATGCCATATTGTGCTAGTGCAACTACGTCCATATAGCCTTCGACTACGAGTACGCGCGGTAATTGGCGGTAGGCTTGGCGGGCTTCATAGAGACCGTAAAGCTCTTTGCCTTTATGGAATATGGGGGTTTCTGGTGAGTTTAAATATTTGGGTTTGTCGTCGTTGAGTACACGACCCCCAAAGCCAATAACGCGTCCACGGCTATCGCGAATAGGAAACATGATGCGCTCTCTAAAGCGATCATACAGTTGGTCTTTGTCTTGGTTGTGAATCAGCATGCCGCCTTCGAGCAGCAAGTCTTGACTGTCGTTGGAGGTGGCGAGCTTTTTGAGGACGTTATTCCAACCTGCGGGTGCGTAACCAATACCAAAATCTTTAGCAATGTGCCCGCTGAGTCCACGGTTTTTTAGATAGTTAACGGCAATGTCTTTCTGCGGATGTTCACGCAACTGCTGTTGGTAATAATCACTCGCTTGTTCCATTAGGCTGTAGAGTGTCTTGCGGGCTTTTTCGCGGGCTTCTTCTAGAGCTCTTTTTTTCGGGTCTTGGGTTTGTTCTCGAGGAACCTCTACACCGGCCACCTTGGCGAGGCTTTCGATGGCTTCAGGAAAGCTAATGCGCTCGTAATCCATGACGAAGCCGATGGAATTACCGCTAACACCGCAACCAAAGCAATAAAAAAACTGCTTGTCGGGACTAACACTGAAAGAGGGGGTTTTTTCATCGTGAAATGGGCAGCAGGCAGAGTAGTTTTTACCAGCTTTTTTCAGTTTCACACGGCTATCAATCACATCGACAATGTCAATGCGTTCGAGTAGGTCGTCAATAAAGGGTTGTGGGATAGAGCCTGCCATGGGGGCAGAGTTTACAGCTTAAGGCCTTCGGTTTACAGCGCTAGAGCTGAATCAATATAAAATCTCATAAAGAGAATCGAGAGATTTTTGTGGCTGACAAGGCGCTCATTACAGCGCATAGCGGGTCTATGGGCAAAATGAGTAACGCAGGCAGACGCAAAAATAGCCGATTTTATTGTGACATTTTATATTGACTCAGCTCTTTGTTTGACCGGGCACAGCCGAGATGGATGTAGGCGGTAGACGATAAAAATACCAGCGCCAATGGCGATTAGTAGGGCTATCCGTAACACCATATAGTCCATAAGGGAGAATGAGACGATGCCAGATACAAGCATTGAGCCGATGGCAATACAGCAAGCGGCATGGGGTATGAAGTGATGCTGTTCCCATTGTTGAATGCTGTTACCGAAAAGTCGATTATTGACTAACCAGACATGCCATTTAGGTGATGATTTGGCAAAGCACCATGAAGACAGCAAGATAAAAAAGGTGGTCAGCAATAAGGGTAAAAAAGCCCCTAAAATCCCCATCCCTAAAGATAAAAACCCTAGTATTTTGTAATGTATATTCTTCATTGTGCCTCACCTGACTAGAGCGCATATCAATATCCGCTCATCTATAAGCGTAGAGCTGCTAATGGTTGGTTGCCAGTTTATTGTTTGTATTTTGATCAGATGTATTGTTTGCTTTGGTGCGGGTCGCTTCTTTGCCGTGTGATTTATATCTTGGAGGGGAGAGTGGTGTTATCGCTAGGGAGTGTTAGTTAGCTGGCTATGTGCCATTGATACAAGCGATAGGTCGTCGAAAAATACTAAGTGCTTAGCTTTTGCTTAATCACTTGGCTGGCACTGCCCATATCGGCGCGGCCTTGTAGTTGTGGCTTGAGGATGCCCATGACTTTCCCCATGTCCTGCATACCGCTAGCACCAGTAGACTGAATGGCGTCGTCAATTAGCTTGGCGACTTCATCAGCGGTGAGGGCTTGGGGAAGAAATTCAGTGATTACGCGGATTTCAAAGTGTTCTTGATCAGCAAGGTCTTGACGTGCAGCGTCTTCATACTGTTTAGCTGAATCACGGCGTTGCTTGACCATCTTGTCTAGTACGGCGAGCACGCGGGTATCATCTAGATCAATACGTTCATCTACTTCAATACGTTTGAATTCGGACTGCATGAGGCGGATAATACCGAGACGTGGCTTATCCTTGGCTCGCATTGCCGTTTTCATTTCGCCGTGGATACGGCTTTGTATTTCGCTAGATGACATTGGAATGCTCTTATTTACCCTAATGACTTGCCCTAGAAAATGTTATCTGGTCAGTGACTAGGTCATTAGCTAGAGAGTGGTATTGGCTAGTATAAGCGCTGAAACTTTTTAGATTCGCGAGATACTTTTTTAGCGTGACGTTTAACGGCAGCAGCTGCTTGACGCTTACGTACAGTAGTAGGTTTTTCATAGTGTTCACGGCGACGAACTTCAGCCAAAACACCTGCTTTTTCGCATGAACGTTTGAAGCGACGTAGAGCAATATCAAATGGCTCGTTTTCTTTTAATTTTACAAAAGGCATAGTTAACCCTGTTAATTCGATTAATAGTCTAACGCCAGTATAGTGGAAATCCACAGCTGGCAGGTGCAAGGGGCGCAAATTCTACACATTCATCGCCATGATCACAAGTGTTTGGTGTGGTATTTTTCATGTGTCTGGTATGATGCTGCGTTTATTACGCTATTTTATATCCATTGATAACTAGTTATCCAATAATCAGAGATGTTTGTGTGCTTATTTTAGGAATTGAAACCTCATGTGATGAGACCGGCGTTGCCTTGTACGATAGTGAATTGGGCTTGTTGGGGGACCATTTGTATAGCCAGGTCGAGTTGCATAGCGAATATGGTGGCGTTGTACCTGAGCTGGCCTCTCGCGATCATGTACGTAAGTTATTGCCGTTAATTGATGGGCTATTGCGCGACTGCTCTCTAGATAAAACGGCGATTGATGGCATCGCCTATACCAAAGGGCCAGGTTTAGTGGGCGCGTTGATGGTAGGTGCTTGTACTGGGCGAGCCTTAGCCTTGGCGCTGGGGATTCCGGCGATCGGTGTCCATCACATGGAAGGCCATTTATTGGCGCCTATGTTGGAAGAGGCGCCGCCTGAATTTCCATTTGTCGCCTTGTTGGTTTCAGGCGGTCATACCCAGCTGGTGCGGGTGGATGCTATTGGTGAGTATCGTTTATTGGGTGAATCCTTGGATGATGCTGCGGGTGAAGCCTTTGATAAAGCGGCGAAAATGTTAGATTTAGATTACCCCGGCGGCCCGCTGATTGCTAAGTTGGCAGAACAGGGAGAGCAGGGACGTTTTACCTTTCCTCGCCCAATGGTCGATCGTCCCGGTTTGGATTTTAGCTTTAGCGGTTTAAAAACCTTTACCTTAAACACCGTGGCAAAATATGCGCAGGCTAATGGCTTGCCTGATGACCAGACCTGTGCAGATATTGCCAATGCATTTCAAGAGGCAGTGGTCGATACGCTGGTGATTAAGTGTCGGCGAGCGTTAGAGCAAGAAAAGCTCAGCCGCTTAGTGATTGCGGGTGGTGTATCGGCGAATACGCGTTTACGCGAACGCCTTGAGAGCGCCTTGTTAAAAATACATGCGGGTGTGAGTTACGCGCGCCACGAGTTTTGTACGGATAATGGGGCGATGATAGCTTATGCGGGGTGTCAGCGATTAGTTGCTGGCCAGCAGGATGGGCTTGCGGTGAAAGTAACGCCACGATGGAATTTGGAAGAGCTGCCGTCTTGTTAGATGCGTAGCGTGCAGTGAAAGAGAATTTAATTGAGCGACACATTAATAGTCATGTGAGATTGAAATAAAGATACCGCGGCTAAATTTTTTCTTTAGCCTACCACTCTATATGTAGAAAGTAAGATGTAATGGATAAAGTGATCATTCGTGAGTTAACAGTAGAAACTATTGTGGGTTTGTATCCGTGGGAGCGTGTTGTGCGGCAACGATTATGTTTGGATATTGAGTTAGGCACGGATATTCGTCAGGCAGCTGAAGGTGATGATTTGCGTTATACGATTGATTATTCAGCCGTATGTGATGCAGTCACAACGTTGGCCCACGATGGCAAGTACCAGCTAATTGAAACCTTGGCGGAAAATATAGCCACTATGATTCAAGCGACCTTTGGTGTGAGTTGGCTCCGAGTAGGCGTTTATAAAGTAGATGTGTTGAATAATGTTCGCCGAGTGGGTGTAGAAATTGAGCGTAGAAGTTGAGGTGGGAAGATGTGTATGAATGAATCAGCCGCTCATCGTGTAGTGTTAAGTATAGGCAGTAATAGTCAGCGGGAGTTACATTTTACGCGAGCGTTTGACGAGCTCCACCAACGTTTTGGTGATTTGGTTTTTTCACCTATTTATGAAAATCAGTCGACGCATGATAGTTCGTTTAATAGTGGTAATTATTATAATGCGGTGGTGAGTTTTTATACCCATAAAGGTGTAGCTGAACTGCAGTCAATGGTGCATGACATTGAAGCTCGGTGTGGTCGTGATCGCACCCAGATGTTAGTGAATATGGATATTGATCTATTGTTATACGGCGATAGCGTAGGTGAAATTGATCGTGTGACTTTGCCGCATAAAGATATATTACAGCGAGCCTATATTTTGCGCCCATTAGCCGATAGTCTTCCTGATCTTTTGTACCCCCTTACGGATCGGCCTTTTCATGTGTTATGGGAGAGCTTTTGTGATGACAGTGAGGGTCTGCCTTTACTGGAACCTGTCGATTTTGTTTGGCAGGGTCAGCTTATTTCTGTGGCATCTCCATGTTTAATTATATAAATAAATGGCTATGAAAACTATTCGTGTTGCTATTCTAGGTGCTGGCCCAGCAGGTTTGTCGGCGGCACTATGGCTTAAAAATTTAGGCTTTACGCCCATATTAATTGAAAGGTCAACCGCTGTCGGTGGGATGCAAAAACTGAATTTTTTAAAGAATGATTGGGTGTTGGGGCAGTCAGATGTGACTGGTCTTGAGGTGGCTGAAAATTTTCATCAGCATATTCAGCATGAAGCTATTGATTGTCGTGTTGGTCAGCAGTTGAAAGAGATCGCGCGTGTTAATAACACGTTTCATTTGTTGTTGAACGATAAAGTAATAGTGGATTGTGACGCTATTATTATTGCCAGCGGTACTCGTTATGTTGGACGTGAAATTTTTTCAGCGTGTGATGGGTTTTCGAATATTGATGCGAGCAAAGTCGTTGAAGGCCCTTATGCCTATCTAGATTTAGATGCAATCTCATCTCAGCGTGTGCTTATCGTGGGTGCAGGGGATAATGCCTTTGAAAATGCATTGATGTTGTTAGAGCGGAATTGCCATGTTTCGATGCTTGCGCGTTCTAGCCCTAAGGCGCAGGATAAATTTCTAGATAAGGTGCTTTGCCATAATAACTTTCGTCTTCTTGAGCGCTCACTGATAACGTGCTGCGTACAGAAAGAGGATGTTTTGCTCATCGAAATTGACGGTGAAGTGAATTGCCAGCTTGAGGTGGATCGCTTACATATTTTGGCTGGCTATAAAGCGAATGCTAAAAGTATAGCGGCTATGGTGTTGTCTGGTTTAGGTGATACGCTTGAAAGTGATAATAATAATTTTCTTGTGGTCGATGCCTGTGGTCGCACCAACATTAAGCATATCTATGCTGCAGGTGATATTTGTAATGCGCAGTTCCCTTGTGTTGTTAGTGCGCTTGCCTCTGGTGCTTTAGCGGCTAAAACGATAAGCCAAGATTTGTCCTAAAGATACGATCTGTCGCTTAATTTTTTAGTTGTTACTTTATTGTTCTCTGCTCGTATTTGTTTTTAGCCACTGGTGTAATTGTGTTAGTCGCTTTTCTTTTATGGCTTCGCCAAGGGCGGCTTTCTGAAAACCTTGTTTTATTAGCGCTTGATGATCGATATTTTTATAGCTTTGCAACGCATCTAAAAGTAGACGCACAGATTCAAATTCTTGGCTCTGATTTTTATGAGCGTCCATATGATAAATTGCTTGGCAGACAATTAATAATTTTTTGAAACGTTCTAGCTTGCGTAGTGCATCTGTTTTTTGAAACAAAGTAGTTAGTGTTACTGCGCTCCAGTTATTAATAGAGATACATGTTAGGTAATGTTGCTGGCTTAATATGGCGAGTTCTTTATATTCATTGGGTGTGGCAAGATGCAGGCAGAGCGTTTCGGTTTCACTGCTATCAAGTGGAAAGCAAAAGGCAGCAAAGCGCATAATAGGGTCGCCAGTTAACTGGCAACAAGAATTTAGTGCTGTAAGGCATGGGCTAATATCATTGTGCTGAAAGTTTGGCAGTATATCGTTGAGGGTATGACTGTCTTTTAGCGAGGTAAAAAATATTTCTGGATATTGTTCGGATAATGCTTTTTGACATTCTTGCCATACTCTCTCGGGAACTAAGTGTTGAGTTTCGCCATTGCTAGCCATTACTTGCATTAGTGCTAGGGTTTCTTCTGCCACACGGAAGCCTAAATGGTGATAGCGTGCCGCAAAGCGCGCGACACGTAATACGCGTACAGGATCTTCGCTGAAGGCCGAGGATACATGGCGTAGCCATTTATCTTTGATGTCTTGCTGGCCATTATAGGGGTCGATGATCGTACCGTTGTCATCTTGTGCTATCGCATTAATGGTGAGGTCGCGACGTTGTAAGTCTTCTTCTAGCGTCACGTTGCCATCGGTATGAAAGGTAAAGCCTTTGTATCCGCGCGCCGTTTTTCTCTCGGTGCGAGCTAAGGCATATTCTTCGTGGCTTTGGGGGTGTAGGAAAACAGGGAAGTCTTTTCCCACTGGGGTATAGCCCAGTTGCATCATTTCTTCTGGGCTACTGCCGACCACCACCCAGTCTTTTTCGTGGTAAGGGAAGTGAAGTAGTTGGTCTCTAACGGCGCCGCCGACAAGAAAGATTTTCATAACTGCTATGGCTTGTGGGTTGATTGTATATGAAAGCTTGCGCTTTATAAAAAAATGCCGCACACTTTCTACTTGTTTAGGCAGTTCTTTTGAACCGCTCTTTTGGAAACCGAATGATTATGTTAACACAAAATATTATGCATCTCTTGTTGCCGAGACTGTTGCCGAGACTGTTGTCGGAATTGTTGCTAAAAATGATCTGTGTGCGCTGGCTCGTAAAAGTCCGTAGCGGGTGGCGTGCTGTGTGCGAATAGTGTAATCAACAAAAAATCACATTATTAGAAGCCGCAGCGTAATACCTGCGGCTTTTTACGTTTTTGTAAAAAGAAAAATAACAGTTGTCCCGTTTGCAGGTGTTCTTAAGCTGTGATTTATAGGAGTGAAATAATGAGGTTAACCCTAGAAAAAACAATAGCATCACGAAAATCTACGCAAGTTTTCATTGCACTTAGCAAATGTAAAAATGCGTTTATCGCCAATAAGGCGATTACAACATTTTTGAATTTATTATGTACATCAAAAATTCACGCCTCTTTTTTGCATCTAACTGGCTTTTCTGGGTTAACGTTGTGATGAATATTATCGCTTATGGTGTTTTAGTGGCTATTTGGTCAACTACTCCCTTAGCTATTAAGTGGAGTGCGGATGATGTGTCGTTTGCGGGTGCCATTTTTTGGCGGATATTGTTGTCGGCACTATTAGCTTTGCTTATTTTGCGGGGGCGAGGAGAGTCCTTGTGGGGTTATCGTCATGGTGTGCGTTTTTATAGTATTGCTGCTTTTGGTATTGCGCCTAATTTCTTATTGGTTTATTGGGCTTCGCAGTGGATTTCATCAGGGCTGATTTCGGTTATATTTAGTACCACGCCTTTTTTGATGGGGGTGTTGTCTTATTATTATTTGGGTAAGCAGGTCTTTACTGTTCAGCGTGTAGTGGCATTAAGTATTGCCGTAGTGGGTTTGCTAGTGGTGTTTGCAGATCAGTTGCTAGTGATGGGGGCGAATGGGGCTTATGGCATTCTTGCGATGATGATATCGGTAGTTCTATTTGCTTTCAGTAGTACTTGCTTGCAAAAAATAGAGGCAAATATTCCTGTCTTACAAAAGACAACCGGAGGGCTCTGTTTCTCTGTGCCGCCACTGGCTTTAGCATGGTATTTTTTGGATGGTGAATTACCTTGGCCGATGAGTCTGCAGGGTGGTTTATCTATAGTGTATCTGGGTGTTTTTGGCTCATTAATCGGTTTTGCGATATATTATTTTCTGCTCCATCGCTTATCTGCGTATGTGGTGTCAACCGTGGGTATGATCAG
>JBLHJR010000060.1:0-19524 GCA_047619205.1 Candidatus Endobugula sp.
CCGCAGCGCGTACCGTGACCTTAAATACTGTAACCGACAGTGGTGGTACCGCTAATGGTGGTGTTGAAACTAACACCAATGTCAATGAGACGGCGACGATTACAGTCACGCCTGTGAACGATGCGCCAGTGAACACAATCCCTGCAACAGCCGCTGCTGATCCTTCTTCAACTCTCACTTTCAATGGAGTTGGCTCTAACCCTAGTGTAATTTCTACAGCCGATGTTGATGGTAATTTATCTGAAGTCGTATTGGTTGTTGATGTTGGAACAATTAGTACTGGCCTGACTAGTGGTGGTGCTAGTGCCGTAATTACTGGCGCTGGTACGACCATTACAATTACACGAGGTGCAGGTACCGAGCAGGATGTTCAAGATATACTCGCAACACTCGAATACACATCAACAGCTGCAGTAGGAGACGTTACACTCACCACTACCTCTACAGATTCGTCAGGTTTGACTGATGTTGATACAACCACTATCAGTGTTGTGGGGCCCGCTACAGCAGCAACCATTGATGATTTGTCCGATGATACCCCACCCTCTACGGGGCTATTACGTACTGATTACAGTACGCAAACAATAATTCTTGTAGGTGATGGAACTCCTGGCAGTAATGCTCCATCGCCAACCTTTGACGCTTCTACTATTGAGGCCTCGGTTGATGCATCTGGTGCTACTCCTACATTTGTAACAAGAGAGACTAATGGGATTGGAACGGGTCTTAGTGGTCGAACTACGGATTATAGTGCGTCTACTAATTCAGAAACGGTTACTGGTGGTGGAGAAAACACTATTATTACCTACACTGGCCTAATCTATTTGGAAGCTGGTACAGCCTACGGGTTTTCAGGTCGAGCGGATGACTCACTAAATATTGTATTAGGTAATACTACAGTAATTAATACTGTGGGTGATTCAGCATCTGCAAATCTGAATACTGAGGCGGTAGTGAATACAACCTTCACTCCGACTAACTCGGGCTATTACACAATAGAAATTCATCAGGCCAATATTGATGGCAATGGTAAGTTGTTCTTAAATGCTACGGTTAACGGTCTTGATACTGAGCTAACTACGGCTAATTTTGATCTTTACGCAGGTGTTGATGATTTACTTGCCACAGGCACTCCTATAGAAACCTTTGATGTGGGGGATTCTTATTTTGGAATTCCAGTAGGCATTGATACTGTAGGAGTGGTAGGTACAAGCATTGATATCTCTTCGATACCTATTTTAACAACAGGTAGTGATGTAGTAACAATAATTAATATCTCCGCTATTCCTGCTGGCGCTATTATTACCGATGGCGTTCAAACTACGACTCTCGGCGAGACCTCTGTGGCTATAGACACAACAGTATGGACTATTGCTAATTTAGTGATAACAGGTATCAGCAGTACAACACCTGCCACCCATGATCTGACTGTGACGGTAACCACTGCTAACTTAACGGGTAGTAGTACGGCTGTTAGCACGCCAGATACTTATACGGTGGGTATTTTAGAGGCTACCTTTGATACAGGTGTTGATGCTCAAATTATTCGCGGTGGTTTAAATACCTCAGCGGATGAGCTGGTTTTTGGTTCGGGAATAGCAGATACACTGACTACTACGAATACCACTGGAGCAGTTATTCAAGCGCTTGCTGGTAATGATACCGTAACGGGGTTTAGTGGTGCCGATACTATATTTGGTGGTACAGGTATCGATACTATTAATGGTGGAGATGGAAACGATTTTATCTTTGGTGGTTTAGGAAATGACAACTTAACGGGCGGTTCTGGAGCAGATACGTTTATTTGGCAGTCGGGTGATACTGCTGGAGCTGGTTCGATAGATACGATAGTAGATTTTAATGTCGCTTCCGGGGATATACTCGATTTTTCAGGGATACTAACGGGCGAGTTCGATGCTAATATTAATGACTATCTCAGTCTATCAGGTACTACATTAACTATTGATATTGACGGTACTGGTAATACGGATGGTTTTAATGATCATACTATCGAGTTAACCGGCCTAGCGGCGACTACAATTAATGATTTATTCGATAGTGGTAACTTGCTTATAGATTTGCCTCAAGCTTTGTTTGGTACAACAGGTACAGATACTTTGACGGGCACTATAGGCGATGATGACATTTTTAGTTTTGGTTTAACAAATATAGGCACCGAAGTAGTTCGAGGGGGGCCTAATGTGGGAGGCCAAAGAGGTTTGGGTAATGATCGTTTAATCTTTCAAGAAGACGATACCTTTGCAGGCACCGATGCTGTAGGAGTTGCAGGTCAATATTCTGGTGGTGCTCATGGTGGTACTAATACTGGTGTAATTAGGGTGTTGGACTTTACGGTTGGTGATGTTTCCAACGATGCCAATGCTGATACAATCGTATTGGGTGATTTACTACGGGGTAGTTTCGTAGATGCTAATAGCGATACCCTTGATGATAATACGGGTCTGACTCAATTTGACGGTACTGCTGCCGACCTAGTTAGATTTTTACACTTTACTGGAGACTCAGCCAAACCAATTTATGTAGATATCCATGGTAGGTTTGATTCAGCGCTAACACTTGCCGAGCAGGCGCTAACCAATCTTGCTGGTGATGCTTCAACTGATCATAGAACACTATTTAATACTAGTACCTTAACTAGAGGGCTTACAACGGGTATTTCTGACTTTCTGATAGAGTTCAGGACTGAAGGGGGTGCTGTTACTTTTAACCCTAATGGTGAAACCTTAAATACTGCCGCCCAGTTAACTGATTTGATTAATTTAGGTTTTCTAGATGTTAGCTAAATGATTAGTCTATATAGGTTATAGTTGAGGCGCTGAATGGCAGTTAATTTATTAACTGCCATTTTTTTGGTATATTTTTTAGCTTGATCCTAGCAATGATGTCAATTAGAAATTATCGTATGTTGGTAATAATTATCAGGTTATTGGTATTATTATTTTCTTACCTGCCTCAAGTTTAACCGCGACAATAACTTGTAAATCCCATAATGCATTTTTTCGTGCGTTTTTGGTGAGGCGGTTTTTTCAACGATCAATCGCTAATTAAGTAATACGCTATTTATAGTTCAGAGGTCTGAGCACTATATTCAATCAGTAATTATCCCGCTTTATTTGCCCTTGTCCATGCGATGCTGCGAAAATAGCATAAGTTGAGTTCATGATAGTCAACACCATATTTTTTAAGTAGCTCGATATCATGTTCTTGTATATTCCCTTCTTCTTGTGCGATGACCACCTGTAGTGTGTGACCAATTATGCCTTCTTTTTGTAATAAGGCTTTAGTTATCTCTTGATTAAGTGATAGCTTATCTATCAGTTTTTTTAGTGGTGTGTCAAAGAAGGCATCAATTATAGAGAAAAGTCCTACGGTAAAATATTCTTCAGGCGCTTGCCTTCGTGTAATTTTTTCACCAATAAGTTCACACATTTTGGCGCGAATCATGGCGGTGTTAATGAGTATTTGGGGTTTGTTGTCTAAGCTACCGAGCGCCAAAAGATTAATCCAATTTTTTAAATGGTTGAGCCCAAGGGTGATTGCAGCTTGTCTTACAGAGTCAACTTTCCTTGGTAACGCATACATACCAGAGTTGATGGTTCTTAGTAAATTGTAACTTAAGCCTACATCGGCTGAGATGAGCTGTACCACTTCATTGTAATTGACTTCCACACTATTTAATTTGTTCAGTAAATTAATAACTGACATTTCATTACGCGACATCTTTTTGCCAGAAAATATTTTAGGTTTGGAAAAGAAGTAGCCCTGAAAAAGAGTAAAGCCTAATGCTTTACAGCGTTCATATATCTCATAGGTCTCTACCTTTTCCGCCAACATAGTAATCCCTCTTGCCGTCAATTGAGGGATGTAGGGTTCCCATTTTTCTGGTGATTGATCCAAAACATCGAGTTTGATAATATCGGCACATTCGATTAAAGACAGTGTTTCGTTATTTAAGCAGAAATCATCTAAAGCAATTTTGTAGCCTTTTTTACGTAGTCTTTTTAACGCCTTGATCAGTTCAGGTGTAACTTGCTGACCTTCTAAAAGTTCGATAACTAATTGTTTAGGAGGTAGAGGTGGAAGTTTGTTGATGATGATGTTGCTGGTAAAATTGATGAATGCAGGTTGATTACCGACGACATCGCCTATGGATAAATCGTTGTATGCGGCCAGTAGAACGTCAATGGTGGCACTGTCCTCATTGTCAATGATAGCGCTGTTCTGATTGCCGTTCATACGATAGAGAAGCTCGAAACCCACCACTTTTAACGCAGTATTACAGATAGGCTGGCGTGCAATTAAGTGTGTTTCAGACATGATAAATAGCAGTGCTTCAATGCGTGTAACTTAAGTGTAGTCGAGAAAGCCTAATTGAGCGTGTAAAAAGCAGTAGATTTTATGTGCGTTATATAAGCTTTCGTCTACACTAAAAATAAGTATTTTCATTTGTGAAATTATAGAGTGGGCTGTAGCGTTTATGTCTAATTTGATGGAAAGTATTGATTCAAGAACAAACCTAGTGGGCGAGAACCGCTTGGAATTGTTAATGTTTTGTCTTAAATCTACGCAAGTGTTTGCAATAAATGTCTTTAAAATACAAGAGGTTGTACAGGTTCCAAAGTTAACAGAAATGCCTCATAGTCACCCTGCTATCTGCGGTGTAGCGCAGCTACGTGGTAAGGCAATTCCTGTTATTGACCTAAATTTAGCGATTGGGCGCAGCGCGCAGGTCAATGATGAAACCTGTAATTTGATTGTGACAGAATACAATCAATCTATTCAGGGGTTTCTAGTGGGCCCTGTTGATCGTATTATTAACTTGAACTGGGAGGAAATATTACCTCCACCCCAGGCCACTGGTAAAGAGCATTTTCTAACGGCATTTACTCGGGTCAATGATGTGATTGTCGAAATCTTGGATGTGGAGCGTGTATTAGCCGATATTATTCCGCCTACCACCGAAATATCGGAAGGTGTGATTCAAACGGATCTAAAAGGTTTAGTGGGAGACCGGAAGTTAGAGATAGTTTCAGTGGATGACTCGCAAACGGCAAGGCGACAAATTATTGGTACCGTTAAAAATTTGGGTTTGAATATTGAGCTCATTACCGCCCATAATGGCCTGCAAGGTTTGCAGCTATTGCAAGGTTGGGCGACGGAGGGTATTGATGTTGACAACAAATTATTAATGGTGATTACTGATGCCGAAATGCCAGTGATGGACGGCTATCGAATGACTCAGGAGATTCGTAACGATCCCAATTTAAAAGGTTTATACATTGTGATGCATACCTCTTTAAGTGGTAGCTTTAACGATGCGATGGTTGAGAAGGTGGGTTGTAATGAGTTGTTATCAAAGTTTAGACCTGATGAGCTAGCCACGGTGATTCAAAATCGTATTCGTCAATTATATGCGGATGATGAGTAGCAAATGAAGCGTTGTTTTAACCCCTCATTTATAATGCCGCACTTAAACTATTAAAAATAAGTTATAAAAAAGAGTTTGCCTCTGCTAGTGTGAGTATTTTTGATTTTTGTCCCTGCCTATAGCTATAAATCACCTCGTAAGACAATACATTCTGTACGTATTTTCGCGTTTCTTTGAATGGAATAGTTTCTATCCAAGCGTCTAGTGGCAATGATGCTTGGGTTTTTTTAAGCCACTGCTTAACGCGGGTTGGGCCAGCATTGTATGATGCAATCGCTAAGGCTCTATTATTATTGTATTGTTTCAATAAATTGTTAAGGTAATGACTGCCTAAGGTAATATTATATTCTGGTTCAAATAATTTACGTTTAACGTAACGTAGATTAGCTTTCTGGGCAGTTTCTTTTGCGGTGGCAGGCATTAGTTGCATTAGGCCTCTAGCACCCACGCGAGATCTCGCATCGAGCTCCCAGGCGCTTTCTTGGCGAGCAATAGAAAAAATAAGTGAGCTAGGTATATTATTAGTGTCTGCCCTATCTCGGACAATGGTTTTATGTACGATAGGGAAGCGTATAGTTAAATCATCCCAATAAGCCGCTCCAGCCATAGCTTCGATGGCTTTCCTATTCCATCCCCATAGGTGTGCTAACTGTCCCGCTGCTAAATAGTCGTCTGCAGAGAAGTTTTTAATGCCGTAAGACCATTCAACGCGAGCACGATGCATTTGATCTAAAAAGAAAAATTCTTTTGCGCGTTGAAAACTAGGCGTTAACCTCACTTTTTTTATTAGCGCTAAGTCGAGAGGCGCTGGCTTATCTTCGAACTGATAACTAGTTTTTTGCTTATCGGCTGCTAAAAAGCCATAAAAGCTGCGTGATGTAGAGAGTTGATTATAAATATCTTCATGGTTGTTTGTAGTACTATTACCTGTACGAGTGTCTTGCAGCTCTTCCAGTGACCTGGCTTTCCAGTATTGCCAGCGATCAGTGAGTAATTGCTCTGGAGATAGTTGTTCTAGCCAGTAGTTTATTTTTGGCCATTGCTGGGTTTCTAAAAATTTGCGTAATAAATATTCTACCTGCTCTGTACGGTGTTCAGCGGCAATGTCTTTAATCAGAGCGATAGATGCATCAATATTGCCCTTTTTAATGAGTCGTAAAGAGATGCGTTTTTGTAATTTATAGATAAGCTCTTTATCAAGTGCATGGTTTTTTTTTAATCGTTTAAGTAAGGCTAGCGTTTCCAGTGGTTCGTAATAGGCATAACGATGTAAGCCATGATGAATAACATCATTAATTTTATGACTTGCACTATTTGTACTACTGCTAGCAGGGGACTTGCTCAGTAAAGTGGATAATTGGCTTACATTTTTTATTTTTGCGGGATTTTTATGTACATTTTTGTAGAGTTTAGCAATGTACTGATTGCTAGGATTCATTTTCTTTTGCAGGTAGGTCATTAAATGATAATTACTAGCATTGCCTGCCAGTTTGAAACGTTGCCATAATTTCTCTTGCGTCATATGGCCTTTCTTTTGCCATTGGGCGAATAGAGGGTCACAGGCTTTAGGTTGTGATTGGGCATTCAGCCAAATAGCGGCAATGGCCTCTGTTGGAAAACTTTCACCAGTTTTAATTTTGGCGTGTAAATATAAACACTGTAATTGGGTTTTTTCAACATGCGGCTGGTAATAACGTTTATAATCACGCCAGTTTTTGGTTGAGGCTAGGTGCCCTAACCATTTACGTAATAATCTTGTGCCTAGATATGTCTGCTGGTGACTAGTTAAGAAGGTATCCACTTTCTGTTCTAGCCGCTTTGGTGCGCGGGTAGACGTGCGATAGTTGGCTTTATGATGGCTTAACTGCTGGCTGAGTTCACTGTACTCCAAGTAGGGGTAGAGAGGATAGTTGCTGAGTTGTTTTTTTAAACCTTGGTAGCGTTTGAGGTGTTTCTGCTTGAAGGCATCTTTGGCCTCTAGGTAGAGGATTCGTTGTTTTGCTATCAAGTCATCGTCAGCAGAGGAATAAGTCTCTGTGGCTAGTGCGCCATTCACCAGTAACAGTGAAAAAGCGATGGTTTTACATACTGCGTAGGGCATAAAACATCCTTTGCTCAGTCATACTGCGTACATCTTTATTGTAATATAACGACAACAGCTTGCATCAATGTAACAGTTTGTTTCTTTTATCTCTAGCGGTAAGTTTTACTTTATATGGAACTGATTAAATTTGAACAATGTTCACTACACTATGGTGAGCAAGTATTGATGGATAAAGTCGATTTATCTATTCAAAAAGGCCAAAAAATTTGTTTGGTCGGGCGTAATGGTACGGGAAAATCTACCCTGTTAAAGTTAATGATGGGAGATATTAAGCCCGATGGCGGTAATATTTGGCGTCGGCGCGGGTTGCGGATGGCCTATTTGGAGCAAGATCTCCCCACTGCTGATGAGCTCACGGTGTATGACGTGGTAGCTTCTGCGTTCGCAGAAATCGGTGAATGTCTGACCCAATACCATCATTTGTCTATGACGGCTCACGACGCCAAGTCACTCGATAAACTGGCAAATTTACAGCAAATAATCGAAAGCCAAGATGGCTGGTTATTACAGCAAAAAATAGAGGCGTCTTTATCACGCTTTAGTTTAGATCCCGATGCCACCATGGGTTCACTCTCCGGTGGTTGGAGACGGCGGGTATTGCTGGCGAAAGCACTGGTGGTTGAGCCTGAATTATTACTCCTAGACGAACCTACCAACCACCTAGATATTCATAGTATTGAATGGTTGGAGCAACAGTTAGCCACATTTAACGGGGCTTTGGTGGTCATTAGTCACGATAGACGCTTATTGCAACAGTTGGGTAATCGTATTGCCGAGCTAGACCGAGGCCAATTGTGGTTTTATAACGGCACTTATTTTGACTTTATTGAAGGCAAAGAGAAGCGTTTAGAGGAAGAGGCTCGACATCACGCTTTATTTGATAAGCGCCTCGCAGAAGAAGAGGTATGGATTCGACAGGGCATTAAGGCACGAAGGACGCGTAATGAAGGTCGTGTACGCCAGTTAGAAAAAATGCGTGACGAGCGCCAGCAGCGTCGAGATGTGCAAGGTAAATCCAGTTTTGTTATTGATAAGGGTGAGTCTTCAGGCAAAGTGGTGTTTGAGCTGGAGCATTTGCGCTTTCGTTGGCCTGAAACAGAACAATGGATTATTGATAACTTCTCCGCGCGCATTTTGCGTGGTGATCGTATTGGTATCATTGGTAATAACGGCACCGGTAAAAGTACCTTATTGCAAATAATGTTAGAGCAATTAGCGCCTACAGAAGGTATGGCAAGGCAGGGCACTAAGCTATCAGTGGCCTACTTTGATCAGCAGCGTAACCAATTAGAATTAGATAAAAATGCCATTGATAATATTGCGGGTGGACGTGAGTTCATCACTATTAATGGTAGAGATATGCATATTATTAGCTACCTTAAAGACTTTATGTTCACCGGTGAGCGTGCTCGAACACCAGTAGGGACTTTATCTGGTGGCGAGCGAAACCGTATATTGCTAGCCAAGTTATTTAGTCAGCCGAGTAATTTATTAGTACTGGATGAGCCAACCAATGATCTGGATGTAGAAACATTAGAGCTGCTAGAAGAGCGTTTGCTAGATTATCAGGGAACGATTCTATTGGTTAGCCATGATCGAGAATTTTTAGATAACGTGGTGACTAATGTAATTGCCTTTGAAGGCGAGGGTCAAGTGGCGAGTTATGTAGGGGGTTATAGTTACTGGCAGGAGCAGTTTGCTCGTGAAAAAGTGGTAGCTAAAAAAATCAATAACGGCGCAGCAAAACCGCTAGCCGAAGTTAAAAAATTAAGTTATCAATTGCAGCGAGAATTGGATCAGTTACCTGAAAAAATTGCTCAACAAGAAGCACTGGTCAATGAGTTAACCGAGCAAACAGCTGATGCTAATTTTTATCAATCTGATGCGAAGCATGTGAGCACAATCCTAGAAAAGTTAGCCGCGCAACAGCAAATACTAGAGACTATTTATAGTCGATGGGAAGAGTTGGAAGGCGGATGAGTTTTTGGTCGATCGTTTTTATTGTTTGTATTGTTGCCATGGTAGTTGGCCCTATAGCGATGCTGCAACCCAGTCACAGGGATAAACGCCTGAGCGGTTTACGCCAGGCGGCAGCACAAAAAAGGTTGCGTGTGCGTTTAGCGTCAATACAGCTATCATCGGCAAAAAAATCAATAGCGTTATATAGTGTGTCATTGCCTAAAACAGAGCAGACACGTGGCGCATGGTCGTTAATTAAGCAGTCTTTTACCCATGGTTTGCATTTTCAGGGGCAGTGGGATTGGGCTGATAAGCAGCATGTCGCCCCAGAAACCTACCATCAGTCTATTCGTCAGCGAGTAGATACCTTGGATGCTAGTATCTGTGGTATAGAAGTGACACCAATCAGCGTCGGCGTTTATTGGACAGAAGAGGGCTTAACTATTGATGAAATAGAGGCTCTCTTGTTGAGTTTACAGGCCGTATTGAGTGATTAGGGTGGAGTGAGTAGAGCTGAACCCACGTCTGTTTTTCAATAGGGATTAATATGGTAGAGTGCTTTGGTTCAGCCGTATTAGTCTCGGACAGGCTCCTAGAGACGTGTTACTTAGTGTCTGTAGGTCAGAAAATGAGAACAATTAGACAGTAGAGTGGGGTTTTTGTGGAAAATATTATAGTGGCAGGTGGTTGGTTAATGTGGCCGATCATTTTATGTTCGATTGCGGTAGTAGCAATTTCTGTCGAACGTTTATGGACCTTAAATGCGGATAAAATAGCACCTAAAAACCAGCTGGCTCAAGTGTGGGCATGGGTGCAAAATGGCCAAATTGATACGGGACGCTTGCGTGAGCTACGCAAAAGCTCCGAGCTAGGAAAAATTCTTGCTGCAGGCTTGAGCAATGCGCAGGCTGGCCGCGATGTCATGAAGGACAGTATCCAGGAAGCCGCTAGTCAGGTCATTCACGCGATGGAGCGTTATGTAGGTGCCCTTGGCACTATTGCTGCAGTGTCACCTTTGTTGGGTTTGTTAGGGACTGTATTTGGGATGATTAAAGTGTTTGTCTCTATTGAATTAGACGGCACAGGAAATGCTGGTGCCTTAGCGGGTGGGATTTCCGAGGCGTTGATCACCACTGCTGCGGGTTTATGTGTGGCTATTCCGGCAATGATTATGCATCGATTTTTTATGCGTAAAATTGATACGCTGGTGGTCGTCATGGAGCAAGAATCCGTGAAATTGGTCGATGCGCTACATGGAGATCGTAGCGTCGATAAGTAGGATAAGTAGGATAAGTAGCGATTTAATTTTATAGTCGTTGCTTTAGGCCAATGGCTTTTAATCGAATTTTTCAATAGGCTTTTTTTAACCGCTGGTTATAATTTAGACTCTTTTTAATAGGGCATGCTGTGCAATTTCGTCGTCAAGCTAATCAAGATGAGCAAATTAATTTAACACCCTTAATTGATGTGGTGTTTTTATTATTGATTTTCTTTATGGTGTCGACCACCTTTACTAAAGAAACACATTTGGAAATCGATTTGCCTGAAGCTTCTGCTGAGCCTGTTGAAGCGACGGCGACTCAAGCCATCGATGTGATAGTACAGGCCAATGGGAGCTATATCGTCAACGGAAAGTCCTTGGTGAATAAACAAGCCATTACCTTGCAGCGAGCATTAAAAACCGTTGCTGGAGGCAATACTAAGCAAGCTCTAACCATTACAGCTGATGCGAATGCCTCTCACCAAGCCGTTGTCAGGGCAATGGATGTGGCTGGGCAGGTGGGTTTTTCAAAACTACGGATCACTACACGGCAACCCGCAGAGCAATGATTGCTGAGGCATTAGCTGTGAGCGGTGAGGTTTTTTTAACATCGGGTTCCTTTTCCACGCTGTACTACTTAACGTCGTGCTAAATAATGTCTAAAATCGCTAAGCAATCATCGCTTCAATATTTCTTTTTAGATACTTGGTATAACAAGCGCTGGTGGGCTTATTTTTTGTTGCCTGTAGCTTGGCTGTATCAACTACTGGCGTATTTGTATTCACTGATACAAAAAAAACGTGCGTGTAAATTATCCGTTCCGGTTGTGGTTATCGGCAATATTAGTGTGGGCGGAACCGGTAAAACGCCGGTGATTATTTCTTTGGCTAATGCTTTATCTCAGCAAGGAATCTCGGTCGGTATTGTTAGCCGTGGCTATGCTAGTAATGCACCCCATTACCCTTATATTGTGACTGCCTATAATAACGATGCCAGTATTACTGGTGATGAGCCCCTGTTGATTGCTAAAGCGACAAATTGTGTGGTTGCTATCGATAAGGATAGAGTGGCGGCAGCTAAATATCTATTAGCAGAATTTCCAGAGATAGACATCATCTTAAGTGATGATGGCTTACAGCATTATCGCTTGGAGCGAGACCTTGAAGTCGTCGTTGTCGATGGTGGGCGTGGGCTAGGCAATCATTTCTGTCTGCCTGCAGGACCATTGCGTGAGCCACCTAAGCGCTTAGCTTCTATAGATTGGGTGTTAGTGAATCAAGATGCAGCCAAAGTGAATGCGAATACTAATGCAGCCGTCAATGATAGTATGAATAAATTATTAATGATGACGGTAGAGCCTAAAGCGTGGTGTAATCTATCTACGCAAGTAGAGCATTCTTTACAGCCGTTGCCTTGGCTGAGAAAAGAGAGGCTAGTACAGGGCAGCGTGAAAAAAAACAGCTCAGGGGGCAATGACACCATAAAAGACAGCTTGAAAAAGAATAACCCAGCAGAAAAAGAACAGCAGGTAAAAGCCATTGCGGGTATCGGCAATCCTCAGCGTTTTTTTAATACTCTACATTCTCTCAGTATTGAGTGTGAAGCTTTTGGCTTTGATGATCATTATGCTTTTTCAGCCAACGATTTTTCTCATTGGAAAGATACGACGGTATTGATGACGGAAAAAGATGCGGTAAAATGCCAGTCATTTTTACAGGATACTATTTTAGGGGAAGAATGTTGGTCCTTGATTGTGAGTATCACCCTACCTGATATTTTTCTTGAGAGCGTCATACGTTTGGTTAAGCGCTAAATAATAACGGGTTGCGCCTTATTTTACTTGTCGCCTGCAATCCGTAACCTGTAACTACAACCGATGGTTAATAAAGTTACCCGTCCATTTTTTAAACACTATTTGAATAAAAATTATGTCCTTTACTATTATTATTCCCGCCCGTTTTTCCTCCTCCCGTTTACCTGGGAAGCCCTTATTGTTAATTAATAATAAGCCGATGATTCAGCATGTCTACGAACAGTCGTTAAAAAGTGATGCAATACAAGTTATTGTAGCCACGGATGATCAGCAAATAGTGGATGCAGTGAAAGCTTTTGGCGGTGAAGTTTGTATGACTGCGACTGAACATTTGTCTGGCACTGATCGTATTCAAGAAGTGGTGCAGCAATATCAATTAGATGACGAGCATATTGTGGTCAATGTTCAAGGGGATGAACCGTGTATTCCACCGGCAGTAATTAATCAAGTGGCTAATAATTTGCGTATTAATACTCAAGCAGCAGCGGCCACCTTGTCGGAAAAAATAATTAATGGTGACGACTTCCTGAACCCTAATGTGGTCAAAGTAGTAGCCAACCAACAGCAAATGGCCTTATATTTTTCTCGTGCTCCCATACCTTTTCCGCGAGATGTAACAATAACCCCAAAGCTGGAAGAGTTGTCTGATTTGCCCCAGCGACATATTGGTATCTATGCTTATCGGGTGTCATTATTACATCGCTTTATTGAGTGGCCGCCTGCACCATTGGAAAAAATGGAAAGTTTGGAGCAGTTACGGCTTTTATTTTATGGTGAAAAAATGCATGTAGAAGAAGCTTGTCAGGCAGTCCCTGGTGGGGTTGATACCGCTGAAGATTTAGAGAGGGTTCGTCTATGCCAGTAAGGGTGTTATTTGTATGTCTGGGTAATATTTGTCGTTCACCCACGGCGCATGCCTTAATGCAGGCGCGGGTAAATAGTGAAGGCTTAGAGAGTAAAATTATTATCGATTCAGCGGGAACGGGTGACTGGCATTTGGGTTTTCCGCCAGATGAGCGCGCGCAAAAAACTGCCTTGCGGCATGGTTACGATATCAGCCATTTACAAGCTCGCTTAGTCACGCTTGCCGATTTCAATGTATTTGATTATATCTTGGGCATGGACAAAGACAACGTCATAAATTTAGTGTTGATGAAACCGCAACACTTTACCGGTGTGTGCGGTCTTTTTTTGACTGAAGCGGGCGTTACTGCTACAGATGAAGTTCCCGATCCTTATTACGGTGACGAACAACATTTTGAGCATGCAATGCAACTGATTGAAGATGCGGTAGGCGGTTTATTACAGCGAATTAAAACGGATCATAATCTTTAATGTCGGGTCTGCTTGTTCAAGAAAATGTCTCACTGCAAGCTCATAATACCTTGGCGTTACCTGCGTTTAGCCGTTGGTTTGCCGAAGTTGAAACAGAGCGACAATTGCAGCAGGCATTACAATTTCGGCAAAAAAAGAACTGTGCCTTATTAGTCTTAGGTAGCGGCAGTAATGTGGTCTTGGTGGATGATTTTGTAGGCTTAAGTATTATTGTGAACACGCAGGGCCTAGTCATAGAGAAAGAAACTGACGAAAGTGTTTTTTTATCCGTCGCCGCAGGAGAAAACTGGCATAACACGGTAATGTATTGTGTGGCCCAAGGTTGGAATGGTGTAGAAAATTTAGCGCTTATTCCTGGTAGTGTGGGCGCAGCACCGATCCAAAATATAGGGGCTTATGGTGTTGAGTTGACACAATGTTTCAGCTATTTGGAAGCCATAGACATTGCTACAGGAGAAAAACATCGTTTAGATAACCGTGCTTGTGAATTTGCGTATCGCGATAGCGTGTTTAAGCATCGTTTGAAAGATAAGGTCATCATTACGCGGGTAGTACTGCAGTTATCTAAGCAAGCGAAGTGGTCGCTAGATTATCCCGCTTTAAAAAAGTCATTAGCCGCTTATGATACTGAGACGTTATCTAGTGCTATTATTGCTGATACTGTTATTGCTATAAGGAGTAGTAAATTACCCGATCCCAGTGATATTCCAAACGCAGGTAGTTTTTTTAAAAACCCCATTGTTTCTACCGAATTTTATGCCAACATAAAGCGCCAATACCCGAATGTGATTGCTTTTTCGCAGGCGGGTAAGCGTTATAAGTTGGCCGCAGGTTGGTTGCTGGATAATGCAGGTTGGCGTGGAAAATTGCTTGACGGTATAGCGATGCATAAAGACCAAGCCTTAGTATTAACCAACCCCAATCGAGTGGATGGCCAAGCGTTACTCCATTTTGTGCGCAAAGTAACCGACGATATCCAACAAAAGTACGCTATAGAGCTAGAAATTGAGCCGCGTGTTTATTCACACCTTCCTGATAAACCTCCTTTGTAGTCAATAACTAAGCACTTAGCGATCAATATTCGTGCACACTGGTGTTTAATTGTTCGAATTAGGGAATGATTTGACACCAAAAACACATAGTAACTGAAAGTTAATGAGAAAAAGGTCAATAATAACGAATGAGCTTTTCCCCTTAACATATCCATAACACTTTTATGAGTAAACTAACTATTGATAGCTTTAGTTTACATCGTCTTCGCTTATAGACACCGAGGTTCATTTGATTAATATATTGGTGGTTGATGACCATGATTTAGTTCGCATGGGAATATCCCGAATCTTGGATGATGTCGAGGGGTTTAGTGTTGTAGGTACCGCGGATAGCGGTGAGCAGGCACTCACTATGGTGAAACAATTGAGTCCTGACGTGGTGATGATGGACGTTAAAATGCCGGGTATGGGTGGGGTAGAAGCCACTAAACGAATTAAGGTCATGGATAGTACTGTCCAAGTGATTGCAGTAACCTCTTGTGAGGATGACCTCTACCCGAGCAAATTAATGCGTGCGGGTGCTTCAGCTTATCTGACTAAACGGGCCACTCCCGATGAAATGATTGAATCCGTACATAAAGTGGTGACGGGGAAAACCTATATGAGTAGCGAGATCGCTCAGCAGCTAGCCTTAAAAAGCTCCACGGCGATTAAGGGTGATGACTCTCCTTTTGCAGTCTTGTCTGATCGTGAGTTACAGGTCGCTATGATGACTATGCAAGGGCAAAAACCCAATGAAATTGCAGAAGTGCTCAGTGTTAGCGCAAAAACCATCAATAGCTTTCGTTATCGTATTTTTGAAAAGTTTAATATTAGTAGTGATGTGGAATTAGTGCTCTTTGCGGTTAAGCATAAAGTCTTTGATGTGGATGTGATGGAATAATTATAGGCCTCAGCTTCCTTGGTGCCTCACATCTCTTCTAGAAACCCTCGAAATCAACCGACAAGCCGTTTACACTGCACATTATGAATGGCGAATTTGATCCACAGCAATTTTTAAGCACCGTCAGCCGTCAGGCTGGCGTTTATCAAATGTTTGGCGCCGATGAAAAAATTCTCTACGTTGGTAAAGCCAAAAACCTCAAAAACAGACTCAGCAGTTATTTTCGAAAAACCGAACTGCCCATAAAAACTCAGGTTCTGGTTGAAAAGATTGCCCATATACAAGTCACCATTACTGACTCTGAAACTGCGGCATTAGTGCTGGAACAGAACCTGATTAAATCTCTGCGTCCACCCTATAATATTTTACTTAAGGATGATAAATCCTACCCCTATATTTTCATTTCCGCTGGCGCTTATCCACGAATTAGTTTTCATCGAGGCATGAAACACAAAAAGGGAGAGTATTACGGGCCGTTTCCTAATTCGGGTGCTGTCTATCAGTCTCTAAGCTTTGTACAAAAAACATTTAGAGTGCGCCAGTGTGAAGATAGTGTGTTTGCTAACCGCACTCGTCCTTGTTTGCAGTATCAGATCAATCGCTGTACCGCGCCTTGTGTCAATTTAATTGATAAAGCCGCTTATGAAGAAGATATGGCACATGCGGCCTTATTTCTTAAGGGAGAGTCCGGCGAATTGATGACGCAATTAGCGGATAAAATGGAGGCATCCGCTAGCGCACTAGAATTTGAGCAGGCCAGTGTTTGTCGCGATCAAATTTCGGCTTTACGTCAAATACAAACGGATCACGATCTAGAGTCGGGTAAAGGGCAGCTCGATATTTTTGCCATGGCTAAAGACGGCGGTTCGCTTTGTATTCATTTGCTTTATATCCGCCATGGTAGGATTTTAGGTAGCAAAAGTTTTTTCCCACCGAATAAATTAGATTTGTCGGCCAGTGATTTCTTCGCTGCTTTCTTACAGCAATTTTATATTGCCCATGAAAACCGTGAAATGCCTCATGAGGTGATTCTTAACTATGCTCTAGCTGAAGAGGAAAAGCGCCTGTTAGAGCAAGCCTTAAATGAGCGTCATGGGCGTAAGATCAGTATCCTGCATAAAGTCCGCGCCCAACGAAATAAGTGGCTAATGACAGCGGTAACCGCAGCTGAGCAAAATTTATTGGCACATTTGAATACTCAGCAGAACTTACAGCAGAGATTCGCGGCTTTACAGCAAGTCATGGGCTTAGATGAGCAGCCGCAGCGACTAGAATGCTTCGATATCAGTCATACCTCTGGTGAACTAACCGTCGCCTCCTGTGTGGTGTTTGACCAGAACGGGGCTTTAAAGTCTGACTATCGACGCTTTAACATCGACGGTATCACCGGAGGTGATGACTATGCAGCAATGGGACAGGCACTTTCTCGGCGGTATACGCGTTTACAGAAAGGCGAGGGTGCACTCCCCGATATCTTGCTTATTGATGGCGGTAAAGGACAGTTGTCGATTGCCAAAGCGGCGTTGGCTGAGTTGGGGGTTAATCAAGTAATGATCGTGGGTATTGCCAAAGGCACAACGCGTAAGCCGGGTTTTGAAACGCTAGTGTTAGAATCGGGGAAGGAAAAAGTGTTAAACGCAGATTCACCTGCATTGCATCTATTGCAAGAGATTCGCGATGAAGCGCACCGATTTGCCATTACTGGCCACAAGCAACGTCGAGACAAAAAGCGTAAAACGTCTACCTTGGAGGGGATTAGTGGGGTAGGTGCTAAGCGCCGTCGTGAATTACTGCGTTATTTTGGTGGCATACAAGAAGTGAAGTCGGCGAATGCGGAAGATTTAGCAAAAGTCGCCGGTATTAGTAAAAAAATTGCAGAAGATATTTATAGCGCCTTACATGGAGAGTGAAGTCATGGTGAGTGATGAGTCTGACAATGCTATGGGTGCTGAGCTATTATATCTCAGTATACTTTTCTAGTTCTTCTTGAGCTAGTAACCAGTCGTCCTCTAGGGTGTTAATAGCAGACTGATGTCGCCTCTGTTGTTGTAGCAAGTCTTGTAATTTCTTTTTATTGTCGTCGGTATATAGATCTTGGTCGGCTAGCTTGCCTTCAATTTTCCCCAATTCCTCTTGTTTCTTGGTGATGGTTCTTTCTAGTTTTTTGATGTTATTGGTTAAGGGTTTTAATTTCTCACGCTTGGCGGCATCCAGCTGACGTTGTGTTTTTTTATCTATTTTTCCTTCGGCTAATTTGACGTCCTTGTTTTCTTCATCGTCACTATGTATATCGCTACCTACATCACTATTGGCGTTGCTCTTCTGTAATACCTCTTTTAGCCATACTTGGTAGTCTGACAAGTCACCATCAAAAAATTGTAAGGTATTTTGTGCCACTAAATAAAAATCATCTACGGTGTTCTTGAGTAAATGCCGATCATGGGAAATAATAATCAAAGCACCTTGATAGAGTTGTAATGCCAAGGTTAGCGCGTGGCGCATGTCTAAATCGAGATGGTTGGTGGGTTCATCAAGAATTAATAAGTTAGGCTTTTGCCAGACGATAATAGCCAGTGCTAGACGCGCTTTTTCGCCACCGGAAAAAGGCTTGATTGCTGCTACCGCTTTATCGCCATGGAAGTTAAAGCTACCGAGGAAGTTTCGGATGACTTGTTCGCTGACTTTAGGTGATAAACGCTGTATGTGTAAAATTGCGCTGGCTTGTAAGTCTAAATACTCTAATTGATGTTGAGCAAAATAGCCTATTTTAAGGTGCTCGCTAGCATGTCGCAGGCCATTGATTAACGCTAAATCGCCCACCAAGGTTTTAACCAGCGTTGATTTACCCGCGCCATTAGGCCCTAAGAGACCAATGCGAGAATCTGAGCGCAAAGTAAGATTAACGGCTGATAGTGTGGGTTTTTCTGTATAGCCTAAAGCTGACTTTTCTAAACTCAGCAAAGGATCGGATGTTTTTTCCGCTTGGCTAAATCGAAAAGTAAAAGGCGAGTCAATATGTGCGGGCGCTATTTTTTCCATGCGCTCTAATTCCTTCAGCCGGCTTTGCGCCTGCTTGGCCTTGGTCGCTTTGGCTTTAAAGCGATTCACAAACTGGGTGATTTCACCGATACGTTGTTGTTGCTTTTGAAAGCTCGCTTGCTGTAGTGCTAAGCGCTGCGCACGTTGTGTCTCAAACGCGGAATAGTTGCCACTATAGCTATTAATACTTTGATGTTCGATATGTAATATTTGATCGGCAATCGCGTCAATAAAATCCCGATCATGGGAGATGAAGAGCAGTGTGCCCTGATAGTTTTTAATCCACTGCTCTAGCCATAGGGTGGCATCAATATCCAAGTGATTGGTGGGCTCATCTAATAGCAATAGATCAGAAGGGCACATTAATGCCTGGGCTAAGTTTAAACGAATGCGCCAACCGCCAGAAAAATCGTTTACCGGTTTACTGAGATCTTGCTGCCTAAAGCCTAAACCATGCAGTAATTTTTGCGCACGGTTAGTGGCGGTGTAGCCATCAATGATGTCTAGCTCGTGGTAGCCGTGAGCCAATGCGCTATGGTCGTCACTCGCTGTCGCATTGGCAATAAGCTGCTCAGTAGCTCGCAGTTGCTGATCACCATCTAGCACATAGTCTAGTGCGGAACGCTGGC
>JBLHJR010000061.1:0-19497 GCA_047619205.1 Candidatus Endobugula sp.
TCTAGCTCGTGGTAGCCGTGAGCCAATGCGCTATGGTCGTCACTCGCTGTCGCATTGGCAATAAGCTGCTCAGTAGCTCGCAGTTGCTGATCACCATCTAGCACATAGTCTAGTGCGGAACGCTGGCACTCAGCGACTTCTTGAGCCATATGCGCTATGCGCCATTGTGGGGGAATAACAATATCGCCATTGTCTAGCGTGAGCTCTTTTAGCAGCAGTTTAAATAGACTGGATTTTCCACAGCCATTCGAGCCAATAATAGCGGCTCGCTTCTGTGGTTGGATGGTCGTATCGGTTTTGTCAAGAAGCAGCTGGGGGCCTCTTTGTAAGCTTATTTGCTGCAAAATTATCATGGCGGCATTGTACAACAGCTATACGAAAACTACTCCTGCATTTACTCTCTGATTGACATCGATGAGTGACAACAGTTAACTATAGATATAGGGGCTTTAAAACTTTACTGATTATCGTGTTTTTACTGTTCGCTGCTATTAGTAAGCGGTAAACTCTCTTTTATGAATACAATAAAATTGAATGATCAGTTAGTGATGCCGTCAAAAGTGGTTTGTGTTGGCCGTAATTATGCCCAGCATATAGCAGAGCTGAACAATGAGCAGACTGGCGACATGGTGATATTTATTAAGTCTAACTCTGCTATTAGTCATCAGTTGCTCGCCTTTCATCAAGAGCCCTTACATTATGAAGGGGAAATTGCCTTTTTAGTAGAAAATGGTCAGTTTGTCGCTGCTAGCATAGGTTTAGATTTAACTAAGCGCCGATTACAGTCTAGTTTGAAAGCTAAGCAACTACCTTGGGAGCGAGCCAAAGGCTTTGATGGTGCAGCAGTGTTTGAGCGCTTTGTACCTTTGCCGGAAGCGGTTGATTTTGTCAAGCTCTCCTTGGAGCTGTTCATTGATGGTGAGTTGAAGCAAAAGGGCGGCGTTGCAGATATGCTATTTAAACCCAGTGTCATTCTTGAAGACTTGAATTCTTTTCTTAGCTTGGAGGATGGCGATATTGTGATGACCGGAACCCCCGAAGGTGTAGGTGAGGTCAAACAAGGCGCTGAGTTTGTAGGTCGCTTATTACTAGGTGATGAAATATTGTTAGAATCGCATTGGTTAGCGGAATAATGTGTTTGGTGTAATTCATGAGAGAGACTTTATAAGGTATAAATAACTAGTAAAATACACTAGCCATAAAACTGTCATATTGTCAGAGTAGTCTATGCTTGTTGGAATAAAGGTAAATAATAAAGGTGTGAAGAAGTGGAAGATTATATAGAAGACATACTGGATAGTCAGTTTGAAGAATTTGACGATGATATAGAAGAATGCAATGAGTTTGTTAATTAAGTATACTGCGACAATAGCGCGTTTTACTCATTAATACAGTCGATAATACTATTCCCCTTGTCAGATTTCTCCCCTCACAGCTTAGCTAAGTATGCCCGTGGTGTGAACCATCAGCGTTTAGTTTGGCCTGCTTTAGAGAATAAAAAAGTTGCCGTCTATTTACGTCGAGATGATCTAGCTTCAGATCATTACCCCGGCAATAAATTTTATAAACTTTTTTATAATATTAAGACAATCCTCAATACTGGGCATCGAACAGTGGTCAGTTTTGGTGGTGCTTATTCCAATCATATACATGCACTAGCGGCGATGGGCCAGCAATATGGTTTGTCAACGGTAGGCATTATTCGTGGTCATCAGCCAAAGATCTTATCGCCCACATTGCAAGATGCAGTCGCTTGCGGCATGCGTTTATTTTTTCTCGACAAAAAAGCGTATCAGCAGAAAGATATTTCACCGTTAACTTCGGTATTAGAGAAAGACTACGGTACTTATTATCTACTGCCAGAAGGGGGTGAAAATAAGGCCGGTGTTTTGGGTTGCCAAGCGATAGGTCGAGCAATTGAAGCTGAGTTCTCTGCTACTGCGAAGTCCTTTACCGTATGCTGTGCTGTAGGTACCGGAACGACGTTAGCGGGGATCGTATCGGGACTATCCGCAGAGAGAAAGTGTATCGGTTTTAGCGTCTTAAAAGGCGAAGGTGGCTTGTCTCATAGCGTAAAGCGGTGGCTGCAAAAGATGCAATGTAGTCATCAGCAATGGCAAATACTGAATGATTATCATCATGGTGGATATGCCAAAGTGAATCCTGCATTACTCCAGTTTATGGCAACAGTAGAGCATGCTAACGGACTACTATTAGAGCCTGTCTATAGCGCTAAAATGTTATGGGGTATCGAGCAATTAGCACTGGCGGATTTTTGGCCCGCAGGCAGTCAGTTGATTGTGGTGCATGGTGGAGGTTTACAGGGGCGGCGTGGCTTTGCTTTATAATTTTTAGTGAATGTCTTGAGTAAGAGTGGTGAGAGTCAGTTAAGGTAATAGGAAAAATCGTTGTTCCTCTATTGGCTCTTCTGTGTTCGATCGCTGGATTGCTACAATATGCAGTGGTGTATCGTCGTTCGACATTTTATGACTTAAATAAGCCGGAAGTTCTTCAGCTGAAATAATACGTAAGGAATAAGTATCAATGTCTGCACTACTTAATTCTGACATCCATAGTTGTCTCGGCAAAATAATATACTGTTTTTTTTTGTCGATGAATGTACTAGAGTTAAGTAGCTGTTCTCGTGTTAGCCATGGAGAGCAATTGTTTTTTGAATGATAGCTATCTAGGGGTAGGTCGGCACTTACTTGAGTATCTAGAGGATACGCTGGATAATACAAACGACCAGTAAATAAGAGCTTGGGCTCTAGTTGTTCAGGAGTTAAGCCAATGCTTTGTAGCGCGTTCTTTCCTGCCTCAGTTTCAGCTAAGCGTAATTGGTGATGGCCAAGATGTTTCATTTTGATGCCAAGACTATCTTTTTTGTTGGGGCCTACCCACAAATGCCAATTATAAATAGGGATGTTTTTGGCAATATCGATATCCAGTACTTGGATACCTACATAAAACTTAACCGCCACCTCAATGTGGTAATGCTGTTGTTGTTGTTGATCCCAGACAATAAAATCATATTCGCCAATGGTACGCTGACTATCGTTAGCTTGTAGATTTTTAGCGAGTAGGGTGAAGCGAGGATATTCAGCAAAATAAAAGCTCAGTAATTGCTCAAAATAAATGCCTAGGCGCGTCGCCCTTTGATCTTGTAGATGGCTTAGTAGTGCGGCAGGCTCGTTATCTAACGCATATAACCAGGGTAAAACCCCATCCTCTTGCCAAATAGGGTCAAGGCATGTATTGGTAATGTGACTAAGATTGTCGTCACTGAACGAACTAAACAGTGCTGGATTGAATAACGCCCATGCTAAATCTCTTATCGGGCGATGCTTGACCGTCTTGTTTAGCTGTTGAAGTGCCAGTTGAGGTGTTGGTTGAGGTGTGTATTGTGTAGGCATTGGAATATGCTAACACGTAAGCCCCGTGATCACTTATAATAGCTCGTTAGCGATTAACCTAAAACCGCAGTGTGGGTTCACGAAAGTGTGCATGCTCGTTCATTTATGGCTTAATCTTACATTATTGATTCTTGGAGTTTTATGCAGGCATTTAATCATATCGGTCTAACGGGGCGCTTGAGCTCGGAAAAAGCACAGCGCACCACGCATCGAATTATTGATTTCTTACTCAGCCATCACGTGGAAGTGATTATTTCTAGTGAATTGGCCGAATTACTCAATCGAACCGATATTCCTTTTGGCGATGACCATTTTATAGGTACTAATAGTGATTTAGTCATTGTTGTTGGTGGTGATGGCAGTATGTTGGGTGCAGCTAGATCAATGGTCGATTATGGTGTGCCTTTGCTCGGCGTTAACCGTGGCCGCCTGGGCTTTCTTACCGATATTATGCCTAGTGAGATAGAGGCTAAGGTGCTTGATGTGCTGAATGGCGACTATATTTCTGAAAAGCGCTTTATGTTGGATATGGCAGCATTGAGGAATGGTGAACCCTTTGGCCAAGGCCATGCACTTAACGATATTGTTTTACACCCAGGTCGGCATTTACGCATGATCGAATTTGAGCTATATATTGATGAGAAGTTTGTTTATAGTCAGTCTTCCGATGGCTTGATTGTATCAACCCCAACAGGATCTACTGCTTATGCCTTGAGTGGTGGCGGGCCACTGATGTACCCTAGTCTTGATGCGATTGGCTTAGTGCCTTTAAATGCCCATTCCTTAACTAGTCGCCCCATTGTAGTGGCGGGTAATAGCGAAATTCGTTTATTGTTAGGCGATGAGTCATCAACGATTATGCACGTCGCTTGTGATGGGCAAATTTATCAACGTGTTAGACCGCATGATGAAATTGTTATCCGTAAAAAAGATAATCAATTAACATTGATCCACCCTAGCGATCATAATTATTATGAGACTTGTCGTAGTAAGTTAGGTTGGGGGAAACGCTTAACTGAAAAAAATAGTGAACTTAGCGCAAATGAGAATGGCGTAAAGAATGGTATGAAGAGTGGTGTAAAGAAGTGAGCCAAATCAGTGAATAATTTATCTCGGCCCACGGCTTACGATATTATTGGTGATGTACATGGTTGCGGACGCTCCTTAGAGTCGCTATTAATTAATATGGGATATGAGAAACGTTACGGCGTTTATCAGCATGCCCAGAGACAAGTGATTTTCGTTGGCGATATCGTTGATCGTGGTCCGCATATACGCAAGGCATTATCCATTGTGTATGATATGGTGATGGCTGGACATGCGCAGCTAGTGATGGGTAATCATGAGTACAATGTGTATTGTCACGCTACTCCTCACCCGCATAAAAATGCTTATTTAAGAGAACATAATCCGCATAATGATCGTTTAGTCATCGAAACATTCGAGCAGTTCGCTAATCACCCGAATGACTTAAAAGAGTATTTAGAATGGTTTAGCCATCTACCTTTGTTTTTAGATATGGGCCAGTTTAAGGTTGTGCACGCTTGCTGGGATCATTTTTATATTCGTGAGTACCTCAAGCGTTTTAATAGTCATTGCATCTCACCAGAAATATTAGTCGAATCCTCTGATACTGAGAGTTTTGTTGGTATGATGGTTGATCGTCTATTACGTGGCACTGATATTCGCTTGCCTGATAATCAGGTTATTCGTAGCCGTGATGGTTTCGAACGGCATTTTTTCAGGGCAAAGTTTTGGGCTGATGATCCACAAACTTATGGTGATGTAGTTTTTCAGCCCGACCCTCTACCCGACGAATTGTTTATCCGTAGTTTGAGTGAAGAAGAGAAAATGCGCTTGACGACCTATCCTGAAGATGAAGTACCAGTATTTTTCGGACACTATTGGTTGCAAGGTTGTCCTAGGCCGATGAGGCATAATGTGTGTTGTTTAGATTATAGTGCGGTTAAATATGATCGCTTGGTGGCTTATCGCTTTGATAATGAAAAGGCATTAAGCCAAGATAAGTTTTCTTGGGTATATGTTGATCCACCAAAAAATGAAGAGTCTCTCTAAAATGCACTCTACCCGCAATAGCTACGTACTTTTATTGTTTACACAAGAGGAGTCATTTCTATCGTGTAAACTGCGGTTCTTCTTGCGGTGCTTGAATATTCGTGGGCACTCACCCTTCGGGTCGTCCTGTGGACGTTGTCTGCGCTGCACTACGGCTCTTGCTCTCACGAAAAAAAACTATTTTTAGAAATACCCTTAAGAAATACTATAGGTTGTATGAATTAATGATGACGAATGTTCAAGAATTACTGGATAGCTTGACACCAGAAATCTATCACCAATTAAAGCAAGTGGTAGAACTAGGCAAGTGGCCAACGGGAGGAAAATTATCTGTAGAGCAAAAAAATTTATGCATACAAGCGGTTATCGCCTATGAACAAAAACACTATAAACCTGAAGAGTATAGTGGCTATGTTCCGCCTAAAAAACACAGTCATTGCGGTAGTGCTGAAGGCATTATAGCTGATGATGAAGTGAAATCTTTGCTGTTTAAAGAATAATTATGCGACGTGATGATTAGGTATTACGTTGTGCGAATTCCAATAAAGTAGTAAAAACTGAGTAAATGATGACAGATGTACAACCCCAAGCAATCTATTTAAACGACTATCAAGTTCCCGATTTTTTAATTGAACAAACTGATTTGATTTTTTCAATTGACGACGACGTTACCACAGTAACAGCTACTTTACTGGTGAACAAAAATCCATTATCAATTAATAAAGATTGCCCTTTAGTCTTGCACGGAGAAGAATTAATTTTACAGTCACTCTCCATCGATGGCCGTGAGCTAACAGCGTCTGAATATACGGTTGATGATGAATCGCTTAGCTTAACGGTTTCAGATCGTTGTATTATTACTTGCGTGACTACGATTAAGCCTCAGGAAAACACTTCCCTAGAAGGTTTGTATAAGTCTAGTGGGCTATATTGCACTCAATGTGAGGCAGAAGGTTTTCGCAAGATCACTTATTATTTAGATCGTCCTGATGTGATGAGTGAATTTAGAACCAAAATTATTGCCGATAAAACCCAATATCCATTGTTATTATCCAATGGTAATCGCGTCAATCAAGGCGAGTTAGATAATAATCGTCACTGGGTACAATGGCACGATCCCTTTAAGAAACCGGCCTATTTATTTGCTTTGGTCGCAGGTGACTTGTCGCTGATTGAAGATAGCTTCACTACCTTGTCAGGCAGAGAAGTTGCTCTACGCATTTATGTTGAAGAAAAAGATATTGATAAATGTGATCACGCCATGACGTCATTGCAACATGCGATGAAATGGGATGAAGATGTTTATGGTAGAGAATACGATTTAGATATTTTTATGATTGTCGCCGTTGATGATTTTAATATGGGGGCAATGGAAAATAAAGGTTTGAATATATTTAACACCTCTTGTGTCTTAGCAAAACCAGAAACTACCACCGATGCGGGTTTTCAGCGAGTAGAAGGTGTCGTTGCCCATGAGTATTTTCATAACTGGTCGGGTAACCGTGTTACTTGTAGGGACTGGTTTCAATTAAGTTTAAAAGAAGGCTTTACTGTATTTCGTGATGAAGAATTTTCGGCCGATATGGGTTCGCCGGCAGTCAAGCGTGTAGAAGATGTGTCTTTTTTGCGTACTTTACAATTTGCTGAAGATGCAGGGCCTATGGCACATCCTATTCAGCCACCATCATTTATTGAAATATCTAATTTTTATACATTGACCGTATATGAAAAGGGCGCAGAAGTTGTGCGTATGCTGCACACTTTATTGGGGGCTGAAAAATTTCGTGAAGGTTCAGATCTTTACTTTCAACGTCACGATGGTCAAGCAGTGACGATTGAAGAATTTGTGCATGCAATGGAAACCGTTTCACAGCGGGACTTAACCCAGTTTAGGTATTGGTATACCCAAGCAGGCACTCCAGTATTAGCTATTACTGATCATTATGATGCAGACAAGCAAACCTACACAATAACGATCAAGCAATCTTGCCCTGATACCCCAGAGGCAACGGCAGCGGAAAAGCACGCCTATCATTTACCGTTAGCCATGGGCTTAATTGGTCAGTGTAAAAGTATACCGTTAGTTCTAGATGGAGAAATAGGTGGAGAGATAGGTGGAGAGGACGAAGACGCTAATGGCGACGTCTATAGCCGAGTATTAGAAATCACTCAAGTTGAGCAATCCTTTACTTTTATTCAAGTGGCAGAAAAACCAGTGGCCTCGTTATTGCGTCATTTTTCCGCACCGGTCCGTTTAGAAATTAAGCGCTCACGCGCGGATTATTTACAACTTTTATGCTATGACGATGATGCCTTCTCTCGTTGGGATGCAGCACAACAGTTAGCAGTGTCGATAATTGATGACTTAGTTCAGGCTTATCAACAGCAGCAAACTATTGAGATCGACCCTTGTTTACTTGAGGGGCTGAAAGTTGTATTAAGTGACGATAGCTTAGATAAGGCTATGGTCGCATTATTACTCAGTTTACCCTCGGAAGCTTATTTGTCTGAAATAGCCATGGTGGTTGATGTCGACGCTATTCATTCTGCTCGTGCACAATTAGAGCGTTTCTTGGCTGAAGGTTTACAGGCACAATTACTCGATTGTTACCAAGGCTTAAATGTTGAAGTAGTGTATCAAGCATCTGCCGAGCAGATCGCTAAACGCAGTTTAAAAAATGTGGCATTACATTATTTGATGTTGAGTGATGCGACAACTACTCAACAAGATTTTGCTGAACCAGCTTTTACTGAACCATCTTTTATTGAACAATGCTACACGCAATTTTCTACGGCCAATAATATGACCGATACCATGGCAGCACTCAAAGTATTGGTGCATAGCCCTTTATCTACTGTCAGTACCTCTTTGCAACAGTATCAGCAACAGTCATTAAATGAATTTTATACTCAGTGGCAAGATGAAGCCTTAGTGGTGAATCAGTGGCTCAGTGTGCAAGCTACAGTACCTCAAGAATCGACATTATCGAAGGTTAAAGTATTGATGGAGCACGATTGTTTTTCAATGACTAACCCGAATAAAGTTAGGGCATTAATTGGCGCATTCACGCAAAACTTAGTGGCATTTCATCAAGTCTCAGGCGAGGGTTATGCCTTTCTGGCTGAACAAGTGATTAAATTAAATGCGATTAATCCACAAATAGCGGCAAGAATTATTACCCCATTAACACGTTGGAAAAAATATGATGATGCCCGTCAAAAAATGATGCGTTTATATTTGAAAGAAATTCAGCAAACGCCGAATCTTTCTAAAGATGTGTATGAGGTGGTTAGTAAAAGTTTATAACCTAAAGTGCTCTTAATCTAAAGAAACCTTAACCTAAAATGCCCTTGATTTATGTTAAAAGAATGGCTTGAAGAAAATAAAAATAAGCTTAGTCAGCGCTATGACAACTGTTTTGGTGTTAAGCCGATTAATGTTTCGCAAGCTGACATAGCAACGTGGTTTGCTAGCCCTCTGGGGAAACGCATACTAGCCCAGGAAAAGGGGTGTATTGACGCCTTATTGCCGGAGATATTTGGTTATCACTTAATGCAGTTAAGTGCACTGTGTAATATTAATTTGTTTGAATCTAGCTCAACTAGTCATCAGTTTTCAGTAATGCCTTTTGATCACATTCATGGGCTGTCTACACCCACTCCAGTTTCGACGATAGCAGCAGAATTTGAAAGTTTACCCATTGAAACGGATTCCATTGACGTGACTTTATTACATCACGCGTTAGAATTTTCATTTAATCCGCACTTACTCTTAAAAGAAGCGGCTAGAACGATTATTCCTAATGGGCATATTGTTATTGTTGGCTTTAACCCCTATGGTTTACTAGGTTTAGGAACCCCTTTGGCATGCTTGCTGTCTAGCTCACATTTTTATCGGCGTCATCAATTACGCGTGGCTCGTCTTAAAGATTGGTGTAAAGTACTAGATCTTGAAATGGTTTATCAGGATCAAGGCTATTATGGTTTGCCCTCTAATCAATACCATTCAACCATACTAGAGGCAGTCGGTAAACGCTTACTGCCCTTTATGGGTGGATTTTATCTATTGGTGTTAAGAAAAAATGTAACGCCAATGACTAGGATTAAGCAAAAATGGAAAGGAAAAAAATTGCTACCTAACTGGAGAAAGGGCATGGTTAGTTCGTCAGTTCCCCAGCCTCACTATGCACCATCTACTTATAAACAAGCCCTCTACAAACAGTCGGACAATTTACCACAAAAAAACTATGACGCTAGCTATAACGAAAACGGTAACGAAATTGATAATGAAAAAAATTGAAATATTTAGTGATGGCGCTTGTAAAGGCAATCCCGGCCCCGGTGGTTGGGGAGCATTATTGCGCTATGGTGATACGGAAAAATCACTCTGTGGCGGCGAAAAAAATACCACCAATAATCGCATGGAACTAATGGCCGCGATCGAAGGATTACGCTCATTAAAAGAAATCTGCGACGTAGAGTTAACTACCGATTCTCAGTATGTGCGCAAAGGCATTACCGAGTGGATTAATAATTGGAAAAAGAATGGTTGGAAGACAGCGGCGAGAAAACCAGTAAAGAATGCCGATTTATGGCAGCAGTTAGATGAGCAAGTTGCTCGTCATCAGGTGGTATGGCATTGGGTAAAAGGACACAGTGGGCACCGTGAAAATGAAATGGCAGATGAATTAGCCAATAAAGGCATTCCTGCATGAGACAGATAGTACTCGATACAGAGACGACAGGTTTAGAGCCATCAAAAGGTCACCGTATTATTGAAATTGGTTGTGTAGAACTCGACAACCGTAAATTGACGGGACGCCATTATCACCAATATATTCAGCCTGAGCGAGATATTGAAGCGCAGGCGATGGAAGTCCACGGAATCAGTAATGAGTTTCTAGTAGACAAACCATTGTTCGCGCAAATCATGGATGATTTTATGGCCTTTGTGGACGGCGCCGAGTTGATCATTCATAACGCGCCGTTTGATGTTGGCTTTATCAATAATGAATTAGCTAAATATGGACAAAAACAATACCAGCCGATAACACATTATTGCGCTGTTATTGATACGCTAGTCATGGCGCGGCAAAAGCATCCGGGTCAAAAGAACAATCTTGATGCTCTTTGTAAACGTTATGGGGTAGACAACTCCCAGCGGGATTTACATGGAGCATTACTAGATTCGGAAATCTTAGCTGACGTTTATTTGCTCATGACCGGTGGTCAGCGAGCGTTGTCTCTCAGTGGCACAGAGGCAGATGAAGATAATAAACAGAGTAAGTCGGCGACCATAAGGCGGTTGACATCAGCGCTAGAGTTACCCGTTATACCGGCATCGGTAGATGAAATAAAGTTACACCAGCAAAAATTACAAACTATCGATAAAGCTAGTAGTGGTAATTGTGTTTGGTTAACATTGGATGATTAGTTAGTCGACGTTCTGAACATGGATAGGCTTTTGCTTCTGTAAAGCCTGCATACACTTCATCCATGGAGATAAAGTGTAGACCTTTATCGTTAAGGCCAATGCGAGAAGTAAAAGTATCAGTAAATCGAAGTATTTACGCTTCGACTTCTGAAAAACAGCCAGGACGAATTTTTTCATGAACCTCGAATTCATATACGTAACTTTAGGAATATTGTGGATAAAAAACCTATACATTTAGCTCTGCAGGGTGGAGGCGCACACGGTGCTTTTACCTGGGGCGTACTGGATTATTTATTAGAAGATGATCGTTTAACAATAGAAGCGATTAGTGGTACCAGTGCAGGTGCATTAAATGCAGTGGTGATGGCATCACACTATGTTTCTGGTGATATTGACAGTGCGCGTGCAGCACTTGAATCGCTGTGGCGTTCGATGAGTCAGTATGGCGTTTACAGTCCTTATAACTATAGTGGTATCTCACCTTTTTTTAATCAGTGGGGAAGCGCTATTTCATGGTCTCAGTCCTTCTTTAATCTTTCTCCCTATCAAAATACACTGTTCAACACTCATTTTTTAGAAGACTTATTAATAAAACATATTGATTTTGATCGCTTAGATTACGCGTGTTCAGGGATGCGATTATTTGTATCAGCGACCAATGTATTAACCAATCGTCTACATATTTTTTCCAATGAAGAGTTAGCTATTAACGTGTTGTTAGCTTCTTGTTGCTTACCTAAAGTACATAAAGCCGTTGAAATTAATGGTGAGTATTTTTGGGATGGTGGTTTTATGGGGAATCCTGTGCTGGAACCCTTAGTCAACGATGGCGGGGCCAATGATATTATGATCGTGCAGGTTAACCCCTTGCATATTGATAATGTACCTACGTCGCCGATGGAGATTACTGAGCGTATGGAAACGATTGGTTTTAATGCCACCTTATCTCGTGAAGTGCGCCATGTAGCATTAATGGAAAAGCTCATTGAGGCTGGGGAAATTAAACCCACATCAGGCTATGGGAAATTTCTACATTTATTATCTAATGAAAGTGCAATGTCCCAGTACAGTGCATTTACCAAATATGATATGTCGTGGGAATTCTTAACGAGTTTACGTGATTTAGGTAGGGCGACAGCAGAGCAATGGCTGAAAGAAAACTATGATTCAATCGGAAAAAAGAATACCTTAAACCTTGATGAATGGGAGCCAACCTATACACAGCCCTTGTGCCGCCTGCCCACGTAGATACGGTTTACATAAAGCGGGTACTTAGGTTGGACGACTGTCTATTCATTTCATTTTTTATTATTTTCAATTTTTATAGTATAGATTGATAAAACTTTTTGATGGTATTGATCTCGGTTTTGCTATTAAGCATGGGGGCATGCCCGACATTCTTGACTTCGCTAAATTGTACATCAGATCCGCGCTGACACATTTTATCGGCAACTTCTTGAGGAAAGAAAGTCGATAATTCACCTCGGATTAACAGAGAGGGACAGTCTATATCCTCCCAATACTTCCATAAGTCGAAATTATAGAATGAATAACTGGCTCTAAATGCATCACCTATTTTGGGGTCATAGTGCATACGATAGCCATAACTTTCTTCAAAAGCACTATATAGAGCCATCTCTTGCCACTGTTTTTTAGGCAATCTACCGAAAGCTGCATAGGTTTTTTCATAATATGCAAATAAGTCTTCTTTCGTGGGAAATGTGGGCGCTTTCCCAATATATTGTCCCAGCCGCTGTAGTTCTGCGCGTTTTAAATTAGGCCCTACGTCGTTAAGTATTAAACTCTGTATGGGAGTATGAGTAAGAGCCCCAAGAATTAGACCGATTAGCCCACCCATTGATGTGCCAATCCAGTGCACTTTTTCTACATTAAGGTTAGCTATGAGTGCGTTCATATCCGCACAATACTGTAGGAAATTATAATTTTGTTTGTTGCCGAACCAGTCACTATAACCACGACCAACAATATCGGGACAAATAACCCGATAAGTTTTTGATAGTTCTTCAGCTAAGGTATCAAAGTCTCGAGATAAGCGGGTAACACCGTGAACACAGATAATGGTATGCTCACTGTCTGGGTCTCCCCATTCACGATAATAATTGCGATGAAAACCTTCATTGCTTAATCCGTAATAAAAGTTATTACTTGGTGAAGACATCAAGGTACCTATTGGCTAATAAAAAATTTAGAATATTGATAAAGATAACTATTTTTTAGAAATGTCCTAAAAGATACAAATGGTCAGTAGAGTTATTTATACTGATATATACGCAAATATTATACCAAAAAAATAGTCTCAGTGCTTACCTATACTAGGTGAGGCAGTTGTTTGAAGTATGAGATTTCTCAGCCATAGGAGAATAACCTCAAGTCAATCAAAAATAGTGACTTGAGGTTTCTGTTTTTTATTTAGACTTTTTATTTAGAGGTGGCCGAGGTATTCTCTACCAAATTGTTAGACTTAGTTGATGAGAGGGGCAGTATATTATCGTTATTTTCTTTTTCGGAAATCTCTTCTAAATATTTACCTAGAGCTTTTTTAGCTTGTTTGTCAGATTCAAATAAGTGCGGTGAGACTTTACGTTTTTCTAAGGCTTCCCCCAGCTTCATGCGCAGGAATGCCCCCGTAGAATATCGTGTGCTCGTGGTATAAAATTCTTTTTCTACTAAGCTAATCATCTTGGCGTGATAGTCCATTAAAATGGGATCAATAAAAACGCCGTCATAGTTAACCACCATAGCAAACTTTTTACTGACGCTATGATACAGATCTTCAACGATATGCTCGATTCGATCGACATCATCTTTAACACGAATTTGGTAACCTTCTAAATTTAAGAAAGCGATATTTCGTTCAGGGTCGTAGGTTATTCTATCATTCAGCTCGCGAAGTAATAGGTGATCGCTGAGTTGCATCGGTTCATCATGAAAGATGCACTGTGCCATCACTTTTGGATTGTTGATGATAGGAGTGAAGTCCATATGCGCAAGAATATCCTTCTCAATATCAATGCCGGGGGCTACTTCAGTTAATTCTAAGCCGCTGTAGCGTAATTTAAACACGCAACGTTCGGTTACGTAGTAAACGGGTTTTTCTTTAATAGCCGCCATTTTCCCGTTGAAGGTGATTTGTTCGACACTTTTAACAAACTTTTTAACTTTACCTTCTTGGAGAATAGTGACTTTCCCATCATCAATGCCGATCTTTAATCCACCTGCAGTAAACGTACCCGCAAAAACTAGTTTCCTTGCATTTTGACTAATGTTAATAAAACCACCTGCTCCCGCAATTTTAGGGCCGAATTTACTGACATTAACATTGCCGTGTTCGTCGACCTCCGCCAAGCCTAAAGCGGCTAAATCGAGTCCCCCGCCATCGTAAAAATCAAACTGCTGGTTTTGGTCTAAGAGGGCATCAATATTAATAGAGCAGCCAAAATCAAGCCCACTTTGTGGTAAGCCTCCTATCACACCGGGTTCTGCCGTTAAGGTAATGAAGTCGAGAATTTTCTCTTCATTGGCGACAGCCGCTAGACCTTCGGGCATACCAATACCTAAATTTACTGTGCCACCCATAGGCAATTCATACGCACAGCGTCGAGCAATAACCTTACGCTCGGTAAGTGCTAGAGGGTTAATGTTATCGGTAACTGCCTGAATCTCACTAGCAAACGCCGGATTGTAGATGGTACCGTAAGTCTGGCGATGATTTTCTGGTTTAGCAACCACGACACAATCAACCATTATCCTAGGAATTTTAACGAGCCGAGGATTGAGACTATTGTTATCTGCTATACGTTCAGTCTGTACAATCGTTAAGCCTAATGAATTCCGGGTTGCCATAGCAATGGCTAAGTTATCGAGAGTTAAGGCTTCTTTCTCCAGTGTAGTATTACCGTGAGGGTCTGAGGTTGTGCCACGTAAGAAGGACACATTAATAGGGAAGGTTTTATAAAAAAGCCATTCTTGTCCATTGATGACCATGAGCTCAACTAAGTTTTCTGTGGTCACTGAATTCAACTTGCCACCATCTTGGCGAGGATCAACAAAAGTGCCAAGACCTACCTGGGTCAGTATGCCGCCTCTGTGTGCGGCAATATCACGAAACAATTGGGTAAGAGTACCCATGGGAAAATTGTAGGCTTCTATGAGGTTATTATTAGCCAATTGAGCAATCTTAGGCACTAGCGCCCAGTGTCCACCAATCACGCGTTTTATAAGACCTTCATGTGCTAGACGGTTGACACCTTGATGTCCACCATCACCCGGCGCGGCGGCAAAAACTATGGTTAAGTCTCGGGGTTTTCCTGTCGTTAAAAAACGCTGTTCAAGGGCAATGATAAGTTCTTCGGGAGTGCCTGTTCCAACAAAGCCAGAGACACATAAGGTGTCACCATCTTGAATTAGAGCAATAGCATCATCGGCGGAGACAATTTTATTTTTCATAAAGCGTCACTTATAGAGAGTATTTATTAGTATAGACCATCTCTAAAAACGCACCTTTTACGCGATGGTTGCGTCGGCTCCGCGCTTCCTGTCTTAAAGGAAAATGGTTCGTATATGCCCTATACACTGCGGTTTTGCGCGCGGTGCATTCTTGCACTCACGAAAAAATACTGTTTTTAGAGGTGCCCTATATTATTTATCGCGTTGCTGCAGCCAGTCTACTATACCTTTCCCCAATATACCTTGTGATTTTCCTCCGACAAATACGCCCACGTGTCCGCCAGGTAAGGGGAAATCTGTGTAATCAGACGTGCCGACAAAGTTTTTTAATGCCATTGAGCATTCAGGTGGAATAATATGATCATTGAGTGCAAAAATATTTAATACGGGCATGTTAACCTTAGTGAGATTAACGGTTCGATCGTTCAGTACTAATTCATTTTTGATGAGTTTATTTTCTTGATATAAATCTTTAAACCACTGCTTGGCTGCTTCTCCTGGGTGGTCTGGTCTGTCAGCCAGCCACTTTTCCATACGCAGGAAATTCATTAATTTCTTTTCGTCTTTGGCGATATCAATGAGATCAATATTATATTTTGTGAGCGACTTAATAGGGGTGATTAATTGGAACACCATGGCCATCAATTCACCAGGCATATTGCCATAGGCATCGACCATTAAATCAATATCGCCGGCATCAAGATTGCGAGTCCACAAGTTAATATAACCGTGTGCTGCACGATCGTCGCGTTGATCACCATGAAAATCAACGGGAGTAATACTCGTCATTAGGTTTTTAACATTGTCTGGGTAGAGTGCGCTATAACAAATAGAAAATACACCGCCCTCACAAATACCTAATATATTCACTTCGTCGATATTGTGTTCTTGTTTGATATGCTCAATACAATCATGCAAATAGCCGCCGATATAATCTTCCAGTGTCAGCCAGCGATCCGCTCGGGATGGAGAGCCCCAATCGACGACGTACATATCGACGCCGGCTTTAAGCATATTGCGTATCAGTGAGCGATCTTCTTGCAAGTCGGCCATGGTATAGCGGCCGATTAAGCCATAAACTACAATGACGGGTGTCGTTACTGCTTGTTTGGCAAGCGCTTCATAACGGTATAGTGAGACTTTATCTTGTTGAAAAACTAGCTCTTTTACACTGCTGCCAATTTTTACGTCAGCGTCTTTAGCTGCGCTTAATTTTTTAATGCCTTGAACTAAATCTTCATTTAATTTTGAAAGCTCAGCCATGGCTGAGTATGCATTCACCGGTGGTAATATATCCAACTGTACTTCTCCGCATGACTAACAAATGTAATATTTTACAGTTTTCGATTCGCGACAGCTATTATTTGTTGCTTGTCTTTTTTGGCTTCTTCACAGCGTCTTTTTCAGTAGTACTTTTCTTAATTTTACTTTTTTCGTTAGAGTCTACTTGGGTTGCCTTTTTGAGCGCGCGTAACTCTCGGCGCAGTTCGGTAATAGTTTTATGTACATCATCTATTTCTTGGCGGGTAGGGATGTGTAAGGCTTCGCAGATGACCTCAGCAATATCTTGTTCGTGTAAGCGATACTTTGCACTGGCCTTTAGTAAGCCTTTTTGCACTTGAAGGAATTCTTCTGAGCGATGCATTGACATTAATTCTTCATTGGCGATAGATGACCATAGCTCCACCAATCGTCTGGGTGACAATTCTTGATTGTCTTCACTACTACTGGCTTTTACTTGCTCTAAAAACTTTTCGTAAGCTTTCATCCAACCCTTTAATAATACTTCATAGTAATCGTGATTTTTTTCGCCCAGATCTAGCCATCCGTCCATAGCCTTAGCGACACGGTTATCAATATCGGAAACCCCTGAAAACAAAGGACCTTCACTAAAACGTTTGACACCCTCTTCAAAATCAGTGCTAGAAAATGTTATCCAGCTATAAGGGTTGGAAATGTCCTCAAGGGTCTTTAAAAAATATTCGCGGCTCTCGTCATCGGGTAGTGTTTTAATAAAGTCACTTTTTAATGAAGCAAAAACACCCTTGCTGCCTTCCAATACATCATTCATTTGCTTAGCTAGTGAATCTGATCCAGGGAAGGTGTTAAGAATGTCGCGCCAATCACTTGAAGACTGGAGGTTAAACTGGGGATTATGATCGAACAATTTTTGTATAAAAGATTGGTATATATCAAGTATAGGATTGTTACTGTAGTAAGAGTTATCACTTTGAGCGCCGGCACTATTCCATTTCTGCATATTTTCCATCATTTGCTTGGTGGCAGATGCTTGTGTTTTTTGCCACTCGGTCATCATCTTCTGCCAAGGTTCAATAAATTCATTGCTCATTTTTTTATCCTAATTAATCGTTAATACAGTAAAGGGCATTATCAAAGAGTTGTAGGTAGATGTTTATTCTGTCTCAGATTTTTTGCTGCCATAAGCCGCCTTAGTGATGCCGTTATAAAAATTAGTATATTGTTCCATCGCATTCACGCCTAGAGGCATAAATTTATTGAACATGGCTTCGGGATCAGACATATCACTAAAGTATTCTTCCATTTGGACTTGAATTTTTTCCATCATGGCATTTTGTAATGGTTCTAAGTCTGGGAAGCCCATGAGTTTTCTGGCTTCTTCAGGGGTCATGTCCATGTCAACGGTTACTTTCATTAGTCATTCTCATGTTGATCTGCAATGTCGATATTTGAGCGGCTAGCATGGATAAAGGGTGGGTATCCCTCACCGCTTACTTAGCTGTCTTTTTTTTCTGTGCTATTTTTTTCTGGCGCATCGTTGGTTGCACTATTGGAAGCACTGTTTTTATTGAAAAACTGTTTTTGCATATCCGCCATGGCCTGCATATTTTTTGTTGCCATTTCTTGGAAACTACCAAAAGGAGAAGCTTCGATAAAATGTTGCATTTGTTCTTGCATGGCTTCTTGCTGGGTAATAAAGGTTTTTATACTATTGGCAATAAACCCCCCCATCATGTCTTGCATAGGGTGTCCGTAAAAACGAATCAATTGATTTAATACGGTTTCATTTAATAGTGGGCTGCCGCCTAGCTCTTGCTCGGAGACTATTTGCAATAAGAGGGCACGAGTAATATCTTGGCCATTGGTGTCATCGATAATGGACACATCAGTGCCTACGGCAATAATGCCTTTAATATCTTTGAGGGTGACGTATCGGCTATCTTCGGTATCGTATAGACGTCGGTTGGCGTATTTCTTGATGATCCGCTTGTGGCTCATATATAGTTCGGCAGTCATTGAATAATGGCCTATTGTGCCTGAATCAATAAAAAATTAGTAGGGGTGTGGACGACAAATCAGAGTTGTAACAAAAAAGGGCATAATTAAATTATGCCCTTTTTTTGTTCAGCGAATACCGAGGTATTAAGCGGCTGCAGAAGCTTTCTTAGCGGCTGTAGCCGTTGCTTTAGCTGGAGCTTCAAAAGCAGGTGCAATGTCAATTTTTTGCACTGATGCTTGGTATTCTTTAGCAAGATCAGAATATTCAGTCACACGACCTGAAACTTTCTCACCAAATGCTTTTGCTGTTTCATACTGCTTACTCATTAGGCTAGCAACATTGTCAGCAGAAGCTAATAGTTGTGCTTGTTCGATGCTGTAATCGACTAAGTCACCTTGTACGGTATAGTTAAGGCGGCTTAGGTTCTCAAAAGAATCAACACCAACACCGCTCATTTCACGTAGTGGCTTTAAAAATTCTGATTGTAGTTTAGCGAATTCTTGGAACTGTTCTGTAAAGTCTGTCATGGTGTTTCTCCGATAAAGAGTGGGTTAGATATAATTCGATGTTGTTGGGCAGTATTATAAAGACTTATTGCTGCATTGCAACATTTATTTTGTCTGTTGTGCTGGTGCGTGATTTTTTCCAAACTGTTGTTATATAATGTTATTTTTTTATATTGCTTGTTCAGATTATGGTTGTTGGTGCGCTGCAGCAGTGATGGTGCGTATTCCGGGCCATGCTGAACACCGATTCCGATTGAAGATGAACACCTATTACGATTCATGATGAACACCTATTCCGGCGGAAGGTGAACACTTTTGTTCATTTTCCGGAATCGGTGTTCA
>JBLHJR010000062.1:0-19269 GCA_047619205.1 Candidatus Endobugula sp.
TGCTGACTGAAATCGATTGGGTCGGTTTTAAACGGTGCGGACATCGACAATATACTCATTAATCAATAATTTGCGCAATTATACCATTAAGTTCTCTATTCTCGGACAGCCTCCTAGGAGCCTGTCGAGCTTGGGTATCGTAGCGAGCCAATGAAAAATCGAGGGAATTTTTTCGATCATTTTAGGTGAATAGTGGGCTTATTCACCAACAGTAGACGCCCTTAAGCGTCGCAAATGAGCGGAAATATGCATCGATTTTCCGCTGCCGCGGTTGATTCATCCTAGGAGCCTGTCGGACTTAACACTGTTCTATTGCGGAAAAGCAGGAACCCGCCATTTTTCACGGTCAATTTCGTTAAATAGAGCGACTATTCGCCTTAATCGACTGCAAAAACTGACTAATTCCTGCTTTCCCTCGCTACGAACGCTTAAGTCCGACAGGCTCCTAGTTCCGGCAGGCTCCTAGCTTGCTGCCGGAGTCGAAAATGGCGTGGTAAAAGTTGAATCTTCACCCGCTTCGCGAATTTGGTCGAATTCGTCAATCACATCCTTCATTGCTCGCCGTTGATCGAGGGTAACGTCGACCATTATCAACAAAGCACCCGCTTCAATATCATCATGGAAACGACGAATTTTATAATTCTCTGAGGATACGCCAACTAAACCCCCTATCCATGCACCAAAACAGGAGAAAAAAAATACGATGGTAGCCTGAATCCATAAGCTCATGGGTTCGCCTGTAGCGATAAATAGCGCCATGCCTCCTGCGGCTATAATACCCACTAAAAAGCCACCTAAGACACCCCGCTCTCCAGAACGAATAATATCCAGCTCCTGCAGCGCAGTCGAACTGTGTAAGTGGTGCCGCATAACGTTAGCCTTGTCTTTAGCCAGCACATGAAAATGCCAGTCAGTGATGCCTTCTTCATGCAAACGATCAGAGACTCTTTCAGCAATCGTTATATTCTTAGTTAAATAATATAATCGTTTCATCATTTTCTCCTCTTTATCCGTCAGATGACTATAGTTAATACACTAAAAAGGCTACAGATAGATAGTTTTTATAAGACTAATATCTACTATAAATAGTCTTTGTAAGTAACTAACTTCATAAGTAGAATATAAGACACGCAAGCACTTGAATTTCAAAGAGAAAAAAATGCAAGACAACATTGCTCATTTCCTTCAACAAGCGCATAAAATTTTACCCATCATTGATATCGCGACTGCGATTAATCTAAATGGAAGCGATGAGAGCAATACCATTGTGCCGATCATCGAAGCTTTAGTAAGCGGTGGAGTGCGCGCGATTGAAATTACCTTACGCAACCATACAAAACCTAACGCAACCAATAGCACCAACAATGCTGCAGCCTATCTTGCGATTGAAACAGTACGCAAAAGATTCCCAGAACTCTTCATCTGCGTTGGTACAGTAACCTCAGAAGAACAAATTCATCAACTCAAAAATATTGATATCGATTTCATTGTCTCGCCCTGCATTAGCTCCGCCCTATTAGCGGCTAGCCAGCGTCATAAAGTCGACATTTTACCTGGCATATCCACCCCCTCTGATATTTTATTAGGTCTAGAATTTGGCCTACAGTATTTTAAATTTTTTCCCGCCGAGTTATCTGGAGGAACAAAAATGCTACAAGCGTTAAACGGCCCCTTCAATCACCTAAATTTTTGCGCTACGGGCGGTATTAACGAAAGTAACCTTGCTAACTACTTAGCGCTTCACAATGTATTTTGTGTCGGGGGATCATGGCTGGCCAGCAAAGCAGATATTGAAAATAAAGACTGGGCGGCTATCACTACAAAAACGCAACGCGCCTTAACCATTGCTAACGAGAAAAGTTAATGCCGGCTTCGCAACAGATTTTTCGAGTCAGGCGAAAGTATAATCAATGGGTGGCTAACCAAACCTTAGAAGATTACGCCTTACGCTTTACCGCAAAAAAATCTCGTTACTGGAGTGCAGAAAAAGTCGCTATGACGGCGTTGGGTGCAACCGCATTTCTAGCATTAGAAGCGCTTGGTGGCGCAATCACATTGAGCTACGGCTTCACTAATGCAGTCGCCGCAATTTTAGTGGTCTGTGCATTAATATTCATCATCGGCTTTCCTATTAGTTATTATGCTTCCCGCTATGGCGTTGATATTGATCTACTCACTCGCGGCGCGGGCTTTGGTTATTTAGGTTCCACTTTAACCTCGTTAATTTACGCCTCTTTTACCTTTATATTTTTCGCCATCGAAGCGGCTATATTATCTTCCGCTCTTGAAGCGCTATTCAATATCCCCCTCTTTATTGGCTATATTATTAGCTCTGTCATTGTTATCCCTATCGTCACTCACGGTATTACGTTTATTAGTCGATTCCAAATCGGCACACAACCCATTTGGTTAACGTTACAAATTGTCGCCATTGTTGCTATCGGCATTAACGAAATCAGTGCCGTCGATGACTGGATGCAATTTGCTGGAATACAGGCGGGACAAAGCGGAATACCAACAGCAGATTTTGATATTTTATTATTCGGCTCAGCCTCCGCCATACTCTTCGCATTAATCGCACAAAATGGTGAGCAGGTAGATTACCTACGTTTCTTGCCCCCCAAAAATAAAGTATCGTCGATAAAGTGGTGGAGCTCGATGATACTAGCAGGTCCAGGCTGGGTATTTATTGGCGTAATTAAGTTGTTGATTGGATCCTTTCTGGCTTACATTGCCTTCTCTGATGGCTTATCCCTAGAGAAGTCCGCAGACCCAATACACATGTATCAAATCGCCTTTAACTATATGACACACTCACCCGGCGCTTCTTTATGGTTAGCGGGTGTCATGGTGATCATCTCGCAAATGAAAATTAATGTCACCAACGCTTATGCAGGATCGATTGCTTGGTCGAACTTTTTTTCTCGCTTAACTCATAGCCATCCCGGACGCGTAGTGTGGCTAGTGTTTAATGTGGCGATTGCTTTACTATTAATGGAACTAGGCATATATCGCGCACTCGAAAGTATTTTAGGTATGTTCGCCTTAGTGGCGGTGAGTTGGTTAGGCTCGATAGCCGCTGACCTAGTCATCAATAAAACCATCGGCCTTAGTCCTCCCGGAATCGAGTTTAAACGCGCCCACTTATATGACATTAATCCCGTCGGTGTGGGTTCTTTATTTATCACCTCAGCCATCGGCATTATCGCTTATCTTGGACTATTGGGAGAAACAGCTAAAGCATTGGCTCACTTCATCACCTTAGCCTCCACCTTTGTTTTTGTGCCGTTAATCGCTTTTATCACTAAGGGAAAATATTACATTGCCCGAGAATCAAACGAGATAGATTATCAACAAGAAGAACACCAGTGCTGTATTTGCGAAAACAATTATGAATCGGAAGATATTAGTTTTTGCCCCGCCTACCAAGGCCCTATATGCTCGCTGTGCTGCACTTTAGATGCACGCTGCTTAGACTCCTGTAAAACCAACGCTAGATACTCAGAGCAAATAAGCGATTTTTTTAGCGGTTTTCTCCCCAAAAAAATAGTCAATGCTTTGAACTCTAGGCTCAGTCATTTTCTGAGCATTTTATTTTTAATTAGCTTGTTTAATGGCGGCTTATTGTCATTAATTTACTATCAGTTCCCCTCTAGTGATCCTCAAACGTTATTATTATTATTCGATGCTTTATGGATTTTATTTTTCATCCTACTCATCATTTCCGGCATTCTCGCTTGGCTATTTTTATTAGCCCATGAAAGTCGATTGGTTGCACAGCAGGAATCTCAACGACAGACTGCTCGCTTAATCAGTGAGATTGACGCGCACACACAAACCGATCACGCCTTACAAGAAGCCATGGAAATAGCGGAAGCTGCCAGCCAAGCAAAAACTCGTTATTTGTCTGGTATCAGTCATGAATTGCGCACGCCACTACAATCGATCATTGGCTACGCACAACTACTTAGTCAAGACCCGTCAATTCCGGAAAAGCGACGCGACTCTATTAACATCATTCAACGCAGTGGTGATTATCTCGCCGACCTAATTGAAGGCTTATTAGATATTTCAAAAATTGAAGCCGGGAAATTAGAAATACGTCGCGACGAAATGAATTTTCATGAACTAGTCGCCCAACTTGAACTCATGTTTCGCCCGCAAGCTGAAGCCAAAGGTCTTCAGTTCAACTTTAGCTCACCAAAAACCCTCCCCCATTATGTGGTTGCCGATGAGCAACGGGTACGACAGATATTAATTAATGTCTTATCTAATGCGATTAAATATACCGAGCAAGGCGAAGTCAGCTTTGCATTACGCTATCGTAACCAAGTGGCTGAATTCATCGTTGAAGATACTGGCAGCGGCATTAGCAATGAAGATCTTGAACGTATTTTCAAACCCTTTGAAAGAGTCGGTCAAACCAACGTTTCTGGCACCGGCCTAGGCCTGACTATTGTACATTTACTTGCCGACATTATGGGTGGCGATGTAAGTGTGACCAGCCACCTTGGCAAAGGCAGTACATTTACCGTGTCACTCATGCTCTCCAGCATTGATTCTGTGGTCACCACTCCCGCCATTCAATCCCCCATTATTGCTTATGATGGGGGGGCAAAAACTATCTTTGTGGTTGATGACCAAGCCATGCATCGCAGCTTAATGAATGACTTACTCACGCCCCTCGGCTTTATTATTGTTGAAGCACCGAATGCAAAAACCTGTCTACAACTGACCGAAGAGAAACTCCCCGATATTTTTCTCCTCGACGTCTCCATGCCCGATATGGACGGCCTTACCTTAGCGCAAAATTTACGCGACAAAGGCATTAAGCAGCCTATCATCATGATTTCTGCCGATGCACAAGAACACCATCGAGTAAATGACCCTAACAGCCCTCATGACCGCTATATGGTAAAACCTATTAAGATACAATCATTATTGGATCATCTTGCTAGCCTATTAACGCTATCATGGCGCTATGCAGAAGGTGTTGAAAACAATAAAACTAAGGCGCAAAAGGCGTTTCATGATGCGTCTAATCGTCAGTGGAGTATTCCTCAGCATGAATCGATCAGTGAGTTAATTTCTTATGCCCGAATAGGCTACTCAAAAGGTTTTACTGATTTATTAGAAGAAATGGAAGATAACAACATTATTGATAGTGGATTAATCCAACATCTTTACCAATTAGCAAAGAACGTTCGTTTCGATAAAATAGTCACGCTACTGGAAGTATCGAATGAATAAGCCCTATAATCATATTGAGACCTTTGCACGGAAGATGATTTTACTCTCAGGCAAGGCAAAAATGCGCGATCAATTGGTCGGAACCAATTCAGGCAGCTTTGCTGGTCGGAGACCTAGCGCCAAAGAAGGTGCTAGTCCAAAGAGGGAGTTTATAGGTATAAGTAACCTATTGGGTACGTTTTTAACGCGGCATGAGAGTAAGATGGTTTTCGTGCAAAGGTCTCATATTCTATTTTCGGGAATCAATAATGCCGCTACCTAATACTAATTCAGGCATTATTCTAGTGGTTGATGACTCCCCCGAAACCCTCGGGCTACTCAATGAAGCCTTGGAAAATGCAGGCTATGCGGTACTCATTGCCCTAGAAGGCAAGCAAGCCTTAACGATTGCCGAACATATTACACCTGACATGATTTTATTAGATGCCATGATGCCCAACATGGACGGCTTCGAGACTTGTAAGCGACTAAAAGCCAACAAAAAACTAGAAAAAATACCGGTTATTTTTATGACTGGGCTCAGCGATACGGCGAGTGTGGTTAAAGGCTTAGAAGCTGGTGGAGTAGATTATCTCACCAAGCCGATCAAGCCGAATGAATTATTAGCGCGCATGAAAGTCCACCTGAACAATGCGCGTTTAACCAATAGCGCGCGCAAAGCCTTAGATGCTACAGGACAACAACTCTTTACTGTTGATACCCGTGGAGAAATGATTTGGGCTACCCCCTTAACCCAAGAATTATTTAACAGTGCAGGCATTACTTCCGCATGGATAGAAACTACGCTGGCCCAGCAATTACGCCACTGGCTGCAACATCAACCCATCGTCGGACAAACCTATAAGCTAAGCGACACGGCCCAAGCACTAGAAGTAAAATTAATCGACACCAGTAAAGACGAAGAAATCGTACTAAAGCTCACCAATCTAGACGGCCCAACGGAGCCACAACAGTTACAAGAAAAATTAAACGTCACCAAGCGAGAGTCACAAGTCTTATTGTGGATTGCTAACGGAAAAACCAACAAAGAAATTGCAGAAATACTCGCCATGAGCCCAAAGACCGTCGACAAACATTTAGAGCAAATCTACCGAAAACTCAATGTCGACAATCGCACCTCGGCAGCGACTATGGCCATTCGGGTATTGGCTGAATGATATGAGTGAAAGCATAATTTTTATTCAGTAGACTTATGATGGGTAACATATTCATCCAGTAATTGACGAATGACTTTCTGGTATTGCATATCATTTTCTTTAGCCGCTGCTTTAAAAAATCGACACGTCCCTTACTAAGCGCAATGGGGATTTTAGTGGTTTCATTTTTGAGTTTGAGCTGCTCAGGCGATGGCAAAAAATCGGCAACAACTTTACAATCGCCAATGGACTCGTCAGTGTATTGACTTGCTCATAAACATTCTTACCTTTACACCAGTAACCCGCGCCAAATATTCTAAGACGGATTTCCCCGCACCGTAAATCGAACCGTCAGCACACCGTTTCCTTCCCTATCCATACCAAAGCACATTCCAGATAATAGTTAGACGTTACTCCTGTTAGCTATGCGCCATATCATCAGTAATCACACGCCTGCCATTCAAAAAAGCATACTGCGCCTCATTAAAAGGCACTCCGTGCTTGTACTGATTTTCGAGGTTTTTCACCTCATCCCACTCAAAGTCCGTTTCAGTCATAGACTTAGGATAACAGCCGTATGGCTCGCTAAAAAGCCATGCTGAGCAACCACTGATGGAGCATAGGGAGAAATAGGGCTTTATTCAGATCAAATTAAGCTAAATGCACTTTATGAGAAAATATTATATTAATCGCTAGATCCATGATCTCTGACTTCATGATCAAATAAGCGCAAGCGAGGTAAGCAAATAAAACCCTAAGCTCATAGTCAATGCTGACAATGCGGTAGAGATCACTACAATGCCACTAGCTAAATAACCATTCGCTCCCATGGCTTGCGCCATAATAAAGCTGGCAGAGGTGGTTGGGCATGCAAATACAATAAATAAAATACCCATAGTTTGCTTTTCTAACAGTAGATACGGCTGCAGCAAAGCAACCGCCGACATTCCGACCAATGGCATAATAACGACTTTAACTAAGCTGCCGCTAATAGCTTGACTGAGTGAATAGTCACGCTGCTGTAATTGCATGACGCCACCGATACCCAATAGTGCTAGCGGAATGGTAAGGTCTGCAAGGTAGCTAGCGGTATTGCTAACTAGAATGGGGATCGTAATATTAAAAGCCGCGAAAGGAATCGCTGCCATAGCACCTATAGCAATGGGATTACCAAACAATTCTCGATAGATGATGGACGAGCTTAATTGCTGCTCTTTAGCGATAGGTAAAGTTAGTGCTATGATTCCAAGTATATTATATAGAGGCACAACAAAAGCCAGCAATAGTGCCGCTTCGGCAAGCCCGCTATCACCATATAAACTGGCGGCGGCAGCCAAACCTAAAGTCGCAAAATTACTGCGGTAAACACCCTGCATGAAAGCCGCTTTATCTTTTCCTTGCGAAATATAAAAACCACAGATAAACCATGTCACTATAAATACAGTAGTCACCACTGCAGACATGATAAACACCATGGAGAGTGAACTTGAAATATTATCGGTATTTAAGCTCGCTATATTTAGAAAAATTAGCGTCGGTAGTGTAATAGTAAAAATAACTTTAGACGAAATAGCGACAAAATTATCATTAATAATTTTATTGTGTTTCAGTAACGCACCTAAAATTATAATCATAAATATAGGTGCTATATTGGCTAAAATAAAACTGATATTAATAGTGTTATCTCTCTGTATATTTAGAAAATAGTAAAGTCAGAAAATTTTTTTGTATGAGTAACCTTACGCTAATATACTACTGGGTCAATTGAAAAAAATACACTCCATTTCAGGCGCGCAGGGAATATGTCCCTATAATTTCAGCTTCGGCATCCATGCCTCAGATGGCGTGAAACGGAGTGTATTGTTTTCAAGCACCCAGAAAGTAAGATAGAAAAAAATACCACTCACCCCCATCATTATGCCTGAGAAATACCTGCCAATAGACTCTGATATTGTTTGCTCGTTTTGTCTTCTATAGCACAAATACTTAGTAGATCGTCAATAAAGTAATTCAGTGCACGCTGCTCTATGGCTTGAATTTTTATCTGTTGTTGAGCTGTTAGCATGTGGTACATACTAGCTGCGCCAAAGTCACCGAAAAGTATATGTGCATTATCGTTATCAAGTGCGTCGTAAAGTGTGTTGTGGGCGTATAGATCGCCGTGGCAAACCTTGTTTGTGTGGAGGTGAGCAAAGACCGCTTTTATCTGAAATACAATTTTCTCGATGGTTTGTATTGCTAGTGAAAAGCCCTCCGGAAATGTATCTCTAGTACAGCTACTTAAACTAGGGGGGAGCCCTAAATTTCGATAATGCGCTGGAATTAAATTCATAATTAACGCGAGACAATCTTCTTCATTCACCTGCGCTAACGATTGTACTAAATTGGGGTGATCACCTGTTTTAAGGCAAGCATTCAATTCATCTTTTGGATAGCCGTCGCTGGTGACTTGGCCTTTAAAGACTTTAACGGCAATTTTTTCGGGAAAGTTATTTTGTGGTGTATTCCATCTTGCAGAGGAAATGACGCCAGAAGCGCCTTGGCCCAAGATGTCTTGCAAGGTATAGCTAGAAGAAGGTAGTTCGGGGATATCTGGAGTCTTGTCTAGAGACTGGCTAAACGGATTACCTGCGAATGCGATCCAAGCCAGCTTAGGTAAGTCGAGCAACTGTTCGGGGCATTCACTGAGCTGATTGGCTGATATGCGGATAAGTTCAAGATTGCTGAGTTGCGCCATTGTTGGTGGTAGTGCGGTTATACGGTTACCTGCTAGCGCGAGTTTTTGTAATCTAGTTCGTTCGCCTAAGGCGTCGGGTAGTGTGTGCACTTGGTTGTCAGTAAGGACAAACCAGCGTAATTTAGGCGGCAGAGCATTTTCCGACACAGTGTCAATCTGATTAGATTTGAACACCACCATTTCGAGTTGATCACAGCAGCCTAGTACTTCTGGCAGCTGAGTAAATCGATTGTTTGAGGCAAATAATATTTTTAGTTTAGGTAATTGAGCAAGTGCTTCGGGTAGCTCACTTAATTGATTATTCGATAAATCTAAAACTTCCAAACTGTCGGCAAGTGATAGAATATCTAGAGGAAAGGATAATAGATTTTCAGATAATGTTAATTTTTTAATGCCTTTAAGAGCGCCCGAATGTAGCTGGGAAAGTGTTTGCAAAACAATTAACCTGTATAGAAAATTTCAAAAAAAGTGCGCAATCTATCGAATAAGGAGATATCAATAAAAAGCGCAATATAGGGGCCGAAGGAATTTAAAAGTGAAAAAAAATTCTCGTCGCGCATTAGTTAAGTACTAGGTGTTGACATCCCTTTATTGGTTAAGCTACTCAGTTCCTTGAAGCGTTCATCGTTTACCAGTGGCTCCAGCGCTGGATCTTCGAGAACGTGCGTTAAATAACTTTCCTCTCGATTTAACGCTTCAACTAGATAGCGTATCGCCTCATCAAGCTGTTCCATTGCCGTGTAAGCACAAGCAAGCTGATAGAATGCGTGGCTATTTTCGGGATCTATCCTCAAAGTTTGGTGGCATAAATTTATCGCCCATTGAGGCTCATTCAACTCCAATACCGCATCAGCCTTATAGGCAAGGGCTTCGCAATCATCATGGCGTAGTTTTAAAATCTCATCATAGATTTTAATTTTGTTGGCTGGGGACGAATCCTGTTGAGCGCGTAACCATAATGATTGTACATCCTGGGTCAGTTCAATTTCTTCGCGATTCTCTTCGATGTGTTGTGTTTTTTGTTGCAGCTGTTTTTCTATTACGGCTAAACGCTGCTCATATTCGCTAATAAGCTTGGATATTTGCTCGTCGGCTAAAGAATGTACCCGTTCTTTGATATCTCTGATTGATGTCCATCCGACTAAGACTAATACCGACGTTGCGGCTGCAATTAAGTAGAAAAAATAAGTGACCGTATCGGTAGCATATGTTACTGCACGATCAACAGAATGGTGCTCTCTGTCCACAATTTGCTGTATAAGCTCGTGCTTAGTGGCGGCCTGATCGATTCGAAGTTGTTTCAGTTCATCTAAAACATACCTCTCCACAAAGGCTGAGTAAAGTGGCTTATCTAAGCCTGCAACCATTTTTTGTATTTTTTCTTGCGTGTCATTTTCAGCAAAGGCAAAGGCAGATAATAAAAAATAAAATGACATGAAGGCGATGACGATGCGAGGCATATTGCTCTCCGTGGTTATGTACTTAAATGAATGCGGCAGGTAAATTTTTTACTATTGCATCACGATCATAGAATATTGAGAGCGGAGGAGTAAAAGCCTGAAAAGCCCCCTCCACCCCCCTCTTAGTTCATAGCTTAGGCGCTACGCTTTTTATGTGCACTGACTAACTGTTTATTTAAAGCAATAACTTCGCGCAAGAGTTCATTGTCATCGACTTGTTCACATAAAACCTTAGCTGACTGGGCTTTTTCAAAAGCCGCATCGAAGCGTTCAAGCTCATTTAATAACTGTGCCATCGAGAAAGAGATGGATGCTTGATAATCAACCGCCTCACGAAGAACGGCATACTCTAAAGCCTGCTGATAAATCACTAGGGCTGCCTCTAAATCCTCAGTAAAGTCCGCTAAGGTTTCCCACTGTGCAGGATGATTTTTATGATCATCACCCACATTGTCATCGCACAACTGTTTAAGTTGAGCATAGTGGGCCTTAAAACTGACCTCATTATTCTCATCCGCTGACTTCAATAGCTCTATCGCTAAACGGTGCACTTGCTTGTACAAATTAGTATTCATAATATCTCAATATGGGCAGAGTTCATCTTCGTCGTTTTCGAATGAGCTTGTTAACGGTAAGGTATAGTGGAACGACAAGCGCGGACTAGAAAAAGAGAAAGATGAAAAACAAGACTCGTTAGCATTAACATTTTCACCGATCTCTTTAGTACAGGCTTTACTAACAAACCGTTTAATCAGGTTTATCGGTCACTGCTCCAGTAGAAGCCGAACTGACTGTTCGCGCATATTTTGCTAGCAGTCCTCGGGTATATTTTGGTGCGGGTTGTTTCCAGTTCTGCTTTCGTCTAGCCATTTCTTCATCATTGATATCGAGCGTCATCACCCGCTTTTCCGCGTCAATGGTAATGCTATCACCATCTTCTACCAGCGCGATGGCGCCGCCCTCGAATGCTTCAGGGGTGATATGACCCACGACAAAACCCCGGCTACCACCAGAAAAGCGACCATCGGTAATTAACGCAACATCGTTACCTAAGCCTTTGCCCATAATGGCAGAAGTGGGGCTCAACATTTCCCGCATACCCGGGCCGCCTCTCGGGCCTTCGTAGCGAATCACCACCACGTCACCAGCGACCACTTGGTCATCAATAATAGCGGCAAAACCTTGCTCTTCTGAATCATACACTTTAGCCGTACCGGTAAAGCGTAAGCCCTCTTTGCCAGTGATTTTTGACACCGCGCCTTCGGGTGCTAAATTACCACTGAGTATCACCAAATGACTGTCTTTTTTGATGGGTTTATCAAAAGGTAAGATGATATCCTGCCCGTTAGGATAATCCTCTACTTCTGCTAAGTTTTCAGCCATGGTTTTACCCGTTACTGTCATGCAATCTCCGTGCAGCATGCCCGCATCTAACAAGCGTTTCATCAGTGGTTGAATGCCGCCGATGGCAATTAATTCAGACATCAAATATTGACCACTGGGTCGCAAATCAGCAATCACCGGTGTTTTTTCACCCAAACGGACAAAATCATCCAAGGTCACTTCCACGCCAATAGCGTCTGCCATCGCAATTAAATGCAATACGGCATTGGTAGAGCCACCTAGGGTAATGATTAGCGTAATCGCATTCTCAAACGCTTTTTTCGTCATAATGTCGGAAGGCTTAATGTCCTGTTCAAGTAAGTGAACAATGGCTTTGCCGGCATCGATGCAATCTTGTTTTTTGTTCTCTGACACCGCATTTTGTGCAGAACTGTTCGGCAGACTCATGCCCAACGCTTCAATCGCCGAGGCTAAAGTATTGGCGGTATACATACCGCCGCAAGAACCTGGGCCGGGGATGGCTGTTTTTTCAATATGCTCTAACTGAGTGAGGGGGATATCGCCGCTAGCATGACTGCCTACCGCTTCAAATACTGACACGATATCGGTGTGATTCTCACCCGGTAAGATAGTCCCGCCATAGACAAAGATAGAAGGGCGGTTCAGGCGCGCTAGCCCCATCAAACAGCCTGGCATATTCTTATCACAACCACCAATAGCAATAATACCGTCATGTCCCATGCCAGCCGATACTGCCTCGATAGAATCGCAAATAATTTCCCGCGAGACCAAAGAATACTTCATGCCTTCGGTACCCATGGAAATACCGTCAGAGATGGTAATGGTGTTATAAATCACGCTTTTAGCACCAGCGCTATCTACGCCCTTACTTACTTCATCTGCAAGGGTGTTAATGTGCATATTGCATGGCGTTACCATTGACCACGTTGAGGCTATACCCACCTGCGACTTCTTGAAATCTTCGTCGCCAAAGCCTACCGCCCTTAACATAGAGCGGCTAGGCGCCTGAGCGGCACCATCGACGATTTTTTTTGAATATTTGCGGGGTTTATCTGTACTCATATTATTGATCTTCGTTTTTAGTTTTTAGTTTTAATAAATGCACTATAGAATTGTATAAACAAATAAACAATCTAAAAGTAGGGCTAGAGACAACTTAGTAGTCACGAGCAAGTGAGTATTTGCAGTATATTGCTAAAACATTAGTCACTACTCAGCACTGCCCGTAACGGTTCAGATTGCAGTCAAAATTGTGCTTAGCAAGGCGAAAAATGTGAGTTTACAAGTGTCAACAATCATTTTTTAACGCAACTCAGCGCGATTTTGACTGTGAGCTAAGTAGTGACAAAAATTATAGACCAAGGCGGAGTCAACACCTAAATAGATCGAACAAACAAAGCGCCTCTGCCGCCGTTAGCTCTATGGGCCAAAAGACTGCACCTCAGCATTGGTTAAATAGCGCCATTGCCCGACCTCAACATCAAGACAAATATCGCCGATTTGCTCTCGATGCAGTGACACCACACGATGGCCTATAGCAGCGAACATGCGCTTCACCTGATGAAATCTGCCTTCTGTCATAGTCAACAGCACTTCTTTAGAACTCATCACCGCCACAGTAGCCGGCAATGTTAATTGTTGTTCGCCTTGCAACTGCACACCTTTTGCAAATGTAGACACTACATCTGCGGCCATTTCATCGGATAGTGCTTGAGATAGCTTCACACGATACACTTTACAGCAGGCTTTAGTGGGTAGCGTAATCTCAAATGTCCAGCGCCCGTCATCAGTAATTAACACCAAACCGGTGGTATCGGCGTCCAAACGTCCCGCAATGTGCAGTTCTGATACCTTATCAATATCTAGATAGTTGAGGAGCGTTGGATACACTTCATCTACATTTGAGCAAATAGTACCCGCTGGCTTATGCATGAGGATATAGCGAAAATCGCGAGTTTTCAGCCTGACGCCGTTAAACATGATCGTATTGTTTTCATGAACCTGAGTCGCTGCATTCGTCGTGATCACATCGTTAACGCTAAGCTCGCCAAAACGAATACGTTGGAGTGCCTCCTCTTTTGTTAACTCAGTACTTTTACACACAAATTTATCGAGGCGCATTATGGGTTACATTAGAAATATGAGAGAGCATGACATTATGCTTTCTAAGTCATATTTATCAATAGCTTATTTTATTGACCCATAGTGTTTGCCCATATTGGTCGGGGCAGAGACACTCGAACACCGAACGACTACTTTAGGGCACCTTTACGCTATACTGCGCCCCACTCTCCTTATGACAACCTGTCCGAGCCTCTATGCCATTTTCAAAACTTGGGTTAAGTAGCCCTATTATTCAAGCGCTTAAAGCACTGGGTTATACCACCCCTACCCCTATTCAGAAGCAAGCCATTCCCATTATTCTTTCGGGGAAAGACCTCATTGCCACCGCACAAACCGGGACAGGTAAAACCGCTGCATTTGTTCTACCCATAGTAGAGAAATTCAACAAAACGCGTAAGTTACGCGGCAAACGCATCCGTGCGCTTATTCTGACACCCACACGCGAACTATCAGTTCAAGTGGCGGCCAATATAGCTGAATACAGTCAACATCTGAACTTGAGTTCTATGGCGGTTTATGGCGGCGTGGATGTCGAGCCACAAAAGCAGCGTTTAATTGAAGGCGTTGATATTTTAGTGGCGACACCGGGCAGACTGCTTGATCTGGCTCACCAGCGCGCACTGCATTTTGATGAACTTGAAGTACTGGTATTAGATGAAGCGGACAGAATGGTGGACATGGGTTTTAGTAGTGATATTGATAAGATCATTGACCGCTTACCCGAAGATCGTCAGAACCTATTATTTTCGGCGACGATGACCGACGACGTTCGCTCCCTCGCCGGTGGTTTTGCTTACAGCAAAATGAGCAATGATGCCATTGAGATCGCTATTTCACCAAAAGCTACAACCGCAGCCACTATAAGCCAGTGGTTAATCACCATAGATAAAGACACCAAGTCCGCCTTACTCAGTCATTTAATTACCGAAGAAAAGTGGGACCAAGCGCTCATTTTTATCGAGAAAAAACACGGGGCAGCTAAACTCGTTGCCCAGCTTGCCAAACGCGGCATTGAAGCCGACGCCATTCATGGCGATAAAAGCCAAGCCATGCGGGAAAAAATTCTGGCTGATTTTAAATCGGGGAAGCTCAAATATTTAGTCGCCACTGGAGTGGCCGCTCGCGGTATCGATATTGGTGAACTCAGTCGTGTGGTTAATTACGATTTACCTTTTAAACCTGAAGAATACATCCACCGCATTGGCCGAACCGGTCGTGCGGGTGCCACCGGCGAAGCCATCTCCTTTGTGGCCATGGGCGACTTTAAAAATCTCTGCGCCATTGAAAGCCGCTTAAAGCATATTATTGAGCGTAAAGAGATAGAGGGCTTTGTGGTGAGGAAGGTGGTTCCTATTTCAATCTTGAATTATGTTCGCAAGAGCAAAAAGCAATAGGGTAATACTCGATTAAAATTTTAGAGTCGTAAACTAATCTTAGCAATGGAGTTTCACCCCATTGCTTTTTTAACAGCCTCCGTATAATCTTGCGAAACAGTCAATTTTTAGTATTTCAGGTTATCAATATGTGCCGTTATGTCTTTGCGTTGGTTTTATCTAAGCTTAAATTGTTTTTTCTTATTAGCTTATGCTTAGGCGCAGTAGCCTGTGGTTCGGGCTTTATTTACCAAAATTTAGGTTCGGTTATTACTTGGTATACCGATAGTTATGTAGTACTTGATGAGGAGCAAAAAGAACAGCTTACAATCATTATTGATGAGGGCCTAGCGTGGCATAAAAAACAAGAACTGCCGCGTTACCAATATTATTTACAAAATGTTTACACTAAGCTTGATCGACCTTTAAACGAAGAGGATATTAGGCGTATCCAGACATTTGCCAGCTCTTCTTTTAAAGCGGTTCAACAACGTATTATTCCCACTCTTTTGCCACTCTTTAAAACCCTCGACACTGAGCAACAACAAGAGTTTTGGCGTAATCTAGACAAGAAACAGATAAAATACGAAAAAGAATTTTTATCTAGGTCGAGTGCAGACTACATCACCGATCTTAATAAACAATATACTACGTTTGCTGAGAGGTTATTAGGTTCCTTAACTGAAAGCCAAGAGTTAATCATTGCGAATAGAGTCGGCAAGGTCATACGCGCTGATGACATTTGGCTTAAGGCTCGCCGAGCTTGGCTTAGTGATGTAAAACGTAAGCACGAGGCACTTGATAATGAGGCGCAAACAAATGATTCGCTAATGCGTGTGCAAGCCGCATGGATTAATAGAGACCAGCATTATTCAAATGAAGATAATTTAAAAGTTGACGAGCGAGACCGCCAAGCGCGACAGTTATTACTCGCTGTCATTAATAGCCGTACAGACAAACAAACAGATAATTTCAAAAAATTTATTAAAAACTGGAAAAATAAATTCAGTCGCTGGCAAACATAATTCAAAATAAATAAGTGGGGACAATAGTAAGCAGGAAAATCCCTAACACTCATCATAGCTTTGCCGTATTTATGTTGGCAAAAAAGCCTTCAATAGCTCGGCATTAGTTGGAAACTTTTCTAATAACTCATTTTGTGTTTCAGTCCCTACTCCTCCAGCACGGCCATCCGCTTTTGATGCGTAAATTTTATCGCTAACAATTGCTACTTTTGAAACTTTTGAAACTTTTGAAACTTTTGAGTCCGTTACCATTTTTTCCATGAAAGCAACGGAATCATGGTCTTCCTTCAAATCCCACTTATCCAGAATGACATGAATGCCTGATTCGGTTAATTCGGTTGCTAGATCACCCCACTGTTGGTGTGTTGGGTTAGACCAATGATATGAATAATTTGGGGCTTTCCATCTGAATCGATTCCTTTACCAAGCGATAATCACGCTGCTTTCGTTGACTTTCAACCTGATGAGTTTGAGCAGATAACGACTGTTCACCTTCAAATATATCGGTCTTGCAGCCCCCTCTTCTATCGAGCAAACTTCCCTACGTCCTTATTAAGCATAAATCACCAAAGAGATCGTAGCGGATCACTGTACGATAATAATGCTGTTTTTTCTCATTAATCCACAACATGATTCAACGGCTTTTTTGAGGTTCAGACTTCATGAAGAATTTTCTTTCCTTGTAGCTTTTGGAGCCATACTTTAAGAGCATTGCCCCTGCATATGGTGCCAATATCAACTCTACCATCCTGATTGACTACAATGCTTGTTTTAACTAGTCGCCCTCTCAGGTAGTCACAATAAAAATTTAGGCTACCATTAGTAAAGCTAACGCTTTGAATTAAGTTCTCCAACGTAAAGTAATCTACCTCCTTATAGTCTATCTCAGAGACATTTCTAGGTGTAGCATCATCAAATGAAAGAGACGCTAATATATAGATAAATCCAAAAGCACCCCAGCTAACAGCATCATAACCTTTGTCATCATCTTCATCTAATATCATTAATATTACTTGTGAATGGGCTTCTTCTCCATCAGTACAAGCTTCGACCTTGGCTTCCAACACTTTAAATTCTATAACCGACCCAGTAGTCAGCAATTCTTTTTCTGCTTCGCTAATATTCAATGGCATCTCCAAACATTCCAACCTAGTTATTTATTAGTTTATTTGCACCAAGATTGCTTTTTACCGCCGTGGTATTTATATCCTATAACAGCAGCTAAAAGTGATTTAGTTAGGCTACGGCCACTCACGTAGACATCGGCCACTATTCTAAAGTACTTGTCACACTTCAGGTTTCTAAGCTCCACCTCACCACCCGAACGAAGGAAAGCAACTGTATGTTTTTTGGCTTTTCGAGCGAGCTGCTTTTCTCTATCGCATTTCCCCCTAATCTCTGGAGTGTCTACACCTGAGACTCTAATGCCTATACTCTGCCCAATAATTGGAGGCCATGACTCAATCGTTACCTTATCTGTTGCCCGAACTTTCTGTTTTTTTCATGTGCTACATAAGCAGGGGTTGCCATAACAACGAGAATTGCAACAAGAGCCAAGAAGAGAGCTAAATAATTTAATTTATTTGTTTTTAATTCCATAATTATTTATTTTTTAATATTCCAACATCTTATTTAAGTTAACTCATCTAGTATTTCTTCTGCCCCAATTAAAGGCAAGAGTCGCAAAAGAGTGGCTTCAAAAACTCCATCTTCGGCTATAGCTACCTTTTTGGCTTTTCTCTCGCCCCAAGACAATGTTTGTATCAAACTTGCGGCAACTACAGACCGTTTATCTATATTGTTTACAGGCACTTCCGTAGCGCCTCCACGAATGCTGGTGCTTATTGGGCAACAAATTACCAACCCCGTTTTTTGGTTGTATTTTTTACTGCTCAGAACAAGAGCAGGGCGGTACTTACCGATCTCTTTCCCTTTTGTTGGCTCAAAGTCCAACATAACAATGTCTCGACGACCGGGGATATATTTCACCACTATTATTCTTCTCCCAATTCTAACTTCAGCGGTATAGCTAATTCATCGCTGTGGGCTAGCTCAGGTGAAATACCTCTAAGGAGGTCTGCTTCTGAGATTGGTAGTGCAAGCCTTCTTTGTGGCTTTAAAGCGCAGATATGGACACCGTTTTTATCAACCTCAATAGTTACCTTTGACCCTCTAGCTAGATTGGCTGCTTCAGCAATTGTTTTGTTGAGACGGATTGCCAGCCCATTTCCCCATTGTGTAACTTCACTATTAGTGTGCATATCACCCCCTGTATCTACATTGAATACACCAAGTATACACCATGTAGACACCGCATCAAGTTTAAAAAAGGGCTTTTAAGCCCTTTTACTTACCGCTTTATTCCAATTATCTATTTATTCTGGATAAGAGAAGTTTAACTATTAATTACTTTTTCTAGCTTTACGATCTGCGCGCTTCTCTATTCGATCATCTTTACGATCCGCGCGCTGGTCTTTTCTCTCTTCATGCCTCTCTATTCTGTCTTCTTTACGGTCTTTACGGTCTTCGTGCCGTTCTATTCTGCCTTCTTTACGATCCAAACGGTTTTCAATGCGATCTTGACGATCGGCACTTCGTCCAGCTTCGTCATTACTAGTGTCTGCCATAGTTGTGACGCTTAAAATAAGTGATGAAATCAGCACAATCTTCGTAATCAAATACTCTAACCCTACACTTCCTTGGGTGCGTCTATTCCCACAATTTTCCCCCTGTCTAATTTAGTAACTTTATTCCTCTAGGTGTCAGCGAATATAGATTACCCTTACGCTTAACTAATTT
>JBLHJR010000063.1:0-19138 GCA_047619205.1 Candidatus Endobugula sp.
CAAGAAGAAAATGGCGTCCCCTAGGGGGTTCGAACCCCTGTTACCGCCGTGAAAGGGCGGTGTCCTAGGCCACTAGACGAAGGGGACCTTGAACCTTCCTGACTGGTCAGTCATTGGAAGAGGTGCGCATTCTATGGATCGAAGCCCGACCTGTCAATACTTTCATCAAAAAAATACGTAATCTCAAACAATCATCTAACGATAAACAGAGAAAACCTCCATTCGGGGCGAAAAATGCCTGTAAGATATTGATGTGCTTAATGAATTTCAAAACAATACCGCTTATCACGTCCATCACTGGCGGTTAATATCGGCTAAATTACAGCAGTGATGTAAACCCACAGCGCTACCCAGAATTCAGTCAGCAAGACCCCCAACATTGTTATCCTGCCTATCAAAAAATACCGTCTATACTCAATAATATAGTCTCAACAATCACTTTTTTCGGCTATATGAACAGAGTTTTACTTCGTATATGACACAAACCCACATTATCATCAGCATTATTGCCATTATTAGCCTACTTGTCTGCTATGTCTTTATACACCAGACTATCGCTGAGCGGCAGCGAGAAAAACAGCGCTTACATCGAGCCTTAGAGAAACGGGCAAAAGAACTCATACAGATGGTTAGTGCCTTTCCGGATAATTTCTTGCCCAGAGAGCTGCTGGTGTTTATTTATCGCTGCATCATCGATGCCTACGAGCAACTATCTAAACTTAAACCTGCTGAAATTCAGTATGTAGAATCTCTAAAAATGCACTCTATGCAACTAGAAACCGTAGTGCGTAAAACTGGCTCGCATAAAGTTGAAGATCTACAGAGCCTCACACAAATCAACGAACTCAGACAATATTTAAACTTAGTCGGTGGCTTTTTACAAAAGTCTGCACAGAGGAATCATATCACCCATAAGCAACACCTTCATTACCGCCAGCTAGCCAAAGAACTCATGATAAGGCTAGCGGTGAATAACTATAGCGCTTCAGCAAAACAGGCTTTAGAAGTCCAGAAAAACAAACTCGCCATACATTATTACGAACTCGCTAAAAAACTGCTTATTAAAGAAACGCCCACTGGCTACAAGGAAAATATCCAAAAAATTAACCTTAGGCTAGAACCTTTACGCGAAATTGAAGGTATAGAAGCCGAAATTAAAAATGAAGCTAGTGCTAACACAGACAGCGCTGCATCAGCCTATGAACAAGAACAAGAACAAGAACAAGAACAAGAACGAGAACGAGAACGAGGTGAATGGGCTGGCTTTAATAAAGAAGATACCGAATGGAAAAAGAAAAATATTTACGATTAGGCTCAACGGGATGAACTGCTGAAGTAGCCATAAAATTATTTCTAACGACCATCTATGGTATTAGCTAACGCCACTGAAAACCGCTGTATCCGCTTAGCATTAGCACCTAAATCACTGACACCTATTCTTGATGCTGAACGTATATCTACTTTACTACCCTTTTTATGTGCGCTAACACGAATAACAATATCATCCACAAAACCAAATAAAGCCGTGACATCGTACGCTTCAATAACACCCGCCATCTCATCAACACCATGCAGCTGCCAAGCTTCCGCTTTAATGACCTGTTTAATGGCCGCCATTGTGACCGTGGGTGATGCCGTAAAAAACAATGGCTGTATGCTGTTATAAGCCTGTTTTTGCAGCACGCTATTCTTATCATCATAGCGCGTGGAGTTATGGGCAACATGACGTGCTTTAGTAGCATAATCAAATAGAGGTGGGTTATTGGTGTCTGTCGTAATATCGTGAATCGCCGGCACGCCTTGAGACTGAACAATCACCGCTCCTAACAATAATATCGGCACACAAGCTAACGCTAGATTAATCATAGTCAATGTGGTTATTGCCCATGCGTGCTGATAAGCCAAGTACACATTACTCACCAGCACATAAAGACCTACTAATAAACTTACCCCTAAAACTCCAAGCAGCAGCAGAGGAAGCCTAGGATCACCCCAGGCCGCTCGATTAATGACAATGGCCAACATCACTAATAGTAGACAGCCACATTGCAAAAATAGGCTATTCAGCATCAGGCTTCAAGCTCAGTGACGCAGAATTAATGCAATAGCGTAGGCCGGTAGGCTGAGGGCCATCGGTAAAGACATGACCTAGATGACTGCCGCATTGGCGACACATGGCTTCAGTACGCACCATGCCATGAGCACCATCCATTTCCTCCATAATATTTTGGCCATCGGCTGGCTGATAAAAGCTCGGCCATCCCGAACCAGAATCGTATTTACTAGTGGAATCAAATAACGACTCTCCACAACATTTACAAAGATAGGTGCCTGCTGTCTTATCATCCCAATAACAGCCCGTAAACGCCGGCTCAGTGCCTTTTTCGCGGCAGATACGGTACTCGTCTGCACTCAGCTTTTCTTTCCATTTGTGGTCTTGATCTGACATAATCGGTTACCCTTATAAACAATAAAAAATACACTACCATAGGTTTACTTTCACAGACTGAAACTATACCTGAAATTGACAGCTAACGATCCTGCAATCATTATGAATATCATCAAGAAATCACTCAAGCTAAACGACGTCTGTTATGACATCCGTGGCCCTGTACTAAAACAAGCCAATCGGCTTGAAGAAGAAGGCCAACGCATTCTTAAGCTCAATATCGGCAACCCTGCACCTTTTGGCTTTGATGCACCTGACGAGATTATTCGCGATATTATCGCCAACATTCGTCTGGCCCAAGGCTATACCGATTCCAAAGGGTTATTCGCGGCCCGTAAAGCCGTCATGCATGAGTGCCAGCGCTTATCCATTGCGGATGTCGATGTCGGTGATATTTATTTAGGTAACGGCGCTAGCGAACTCATTGTTATGGCGATGCAAGCCTTATTAAACCAAGGCGACGAGATTCTTATTCCTGCGCCCGATTACCCTTTGTGGACAGCGGCAGTCAATCTAGGCGGCGGCAAGCCTGTTCACTATATCTGTGATGAAGCCGCTGATTGGTATCCCGATATTGATGATATTAAAAGTAAAATAACCCCAAATACTCGTGGCATCGTCGTGATCAACCCAAACAATCCAACCGGTTCTGTCTATAGCCAAGCGCTGCTTGAAGAGATTGTGGAATTGGCTCGACAGCATAACTTAATTATTTTTGCTGACGAAATATATAGCAAGATCCTCTACGATGATGCGGAATTTATTCCAATGGCGCGCTTAGCGCATGATGTGCTGTGCATTAGCTTTAATGGCCTATCAAAATCCTATCGTTTAGCGGGCTTTCGCTCAGGCTGGATGATTATCAGTGGCAATAAAAAAGGCGCCGATGATTATATTGCGGGGATCGATATGCTCGCCTCTATGCGACTCTGTGCTAATGCGCCTGCGATGCTAGGAGTACAAACGGCACTAGGTGGCTATCAAAGTGTTAATGAGCTGATACTGCCCGGTGGCCGCTTGCTCGAGCAACGCGACCTCGCTTGGAAAATGCTTAATGATATTCCCGGCGTATCCTGCGTAAAGCCAAAGGGAGCGCTATATTTATTCCCTAAAGTCGACATTAAAAAATTCAACATTACTGATGATGCCCAATGGATACTCGACTTCTTAACAGAACATAAGGTCTTGTTAGTTCAAGGCACCGCCTTTAACTGGAAACAGCCGGATCATTTTAGGATTGTATTCCTACCAAGAAAAGATGAACTGGAAACAGCAATAGCCGGGCTTGAAAAGTTTTTTGCGAACTATAAGCAGTAAGGGAGGAGAGGAAACAGAAAGTTTTGGCGCGATCTGCGAAGGTCTTATCGATTGTTTTTTTGCTTTTCCTATAGGCTGTCAGCTGTATTCCGTAAGTCCTATGGTTTATGTAAGCTACGCGTTTCCTTATATTCAGCACCTCTGAGCATGGCAGCAATTAATTCTTCTACATCAAACTTAGTTAGTGCCTCATTCGCGCCTACTTGGGTAGCCTGACTAACGCTCATGTGGCTGGAAAGTGAGGAATGTAAAATAATATACGGAGTTTCCAAGAGGGGCTTATCGCGTACTTCGAAAGCTAACTCATAACCATCAAGACCCGGCATTTCTATATCACTGACGAGCAAATCGACAGGGCGACCCTCACTGGCGTCAGACTCCATGATAGCTAAGGCATCATGGCCATTATCCGTGACCTGAAAGGGTATATTTATATAACTTAAGGCATCGGATATCTGCTTACGCGCCACCATAGAATCGTCAACTAATAAAATACTCAGTGGTTTTAGTTTTTCGCGCTGCACATCGGTTAATACGGCTAAATTACTACCTGACTCATCAGGAAAAACATCAGCAAGCACGTACTCTAAATCAATCAACTGAATCAACTGATCATCCATCCGACAAATACCAGTAACGAAGGCTTTCGAACCTAACAATTTAGAAGGGCTTTCAATTTCTCGCCAGTTGAACTCTACTATCTGCTCTATAGCTCGCACAAGAAACCCCACTACCTTGCGCTGGCAATCGGTGACAATAATCACACAACCTTTAATTTCCTCCTTGGTTAATGGGCTATAACCCACCGCAGCGGCCATATCTAGCACCGGCACAGTCTGCTCTCGAACCTGAATAGTCCCCTGCACCGTCGGATGGGCATTGGGTAATACCGACATAGGCTGATAAGGTACGATCTCTCTGACTTTCAATGTACCTAATGCGAAGCTCTGGTTTTTAGTAATTTTGAAAACTAAAACCCCTTGAGCATGATTCGCTTTTTCGTTTTTTCTACTCATATATTCGATGGCAGTCCATAGTAATAAAGCCAATAATGATAATGCACCGATATGGAGGTTTATCCTAAAAACGGCAGTTGAATCACCAAAGCCTGCATAAGTTATTGACCTATGTGAGATTTTTTAGTGTTAACACTAATGAGTGTAGTGCAAAGGGGCTATTTTGCAGGGAGAAAGGTGATTTTAAGACGATAATTAACAACAATGTTGATAGTATTGGAGACACAATTCACTCTGAATAAAAAGGGCATTCTTACCCATAAAGAGTGATAAGCGAATCATGCTGTTCTATAAATAAGGTTATTTGCACACAGCTAGTAAAAATCGGCAGGCAAACAGAGCTAATCGCCAAGATTATTAGCTAAAAGGGCGAATACCTACCGCATGGCGTAAATTGGCTAGTAATGGCTGTGAATATTCTCGCGCTTTTCGTCCACCTTGCTGTAGCACGTCTTCAATATATTCGGGCTTTTCTAGTAGCACATTATAACGCTCGCGAGCTTCGCCTATTTCTGCATTCACTAATTCAAACAATTGTTTCTTTGCTTCGCCCCAAGCAATACCATCAACAAATGCTTGGCGCATTTCTGCTGTTTGCTCTGCAGTCGCGAACGCTTGCCAAATTTGAAATACCGTTGAAGTATCCGGATCTTTTGGATCGCCGGGTTCTAATAGATTAGTTTTTATTTTATTAATGTGTTTCTTTAACTTTTTTTCTGGCAAGAATAAAGGGATGGTATTGTTATAGCTCTTGCTCATTTTACGGCCATCTAAACCCTGTAACACGGCCACATTATCATCGACAACGGCTTGAGGCAGAGTGAAGTGCTCACCGAAATGATGATTAAAACGAGCGGCAATATCTCGCGCCATTTCTACATGCTGTATTTGATCTTTACCTACAGGTACTTTATCTGCATTAAACATTAAAATATCGGCAGCCATTAATACCGGATAACTATATAAACCCATAGTGACACCAAAGTCAGGATCTTCATTGGCGGCTTGGTTAGCCTGTACCGCTGCTTTATAAGCGTGAGCACGATTCATTAAACCTTTGGCTGCCATGCAGGTGAGCAACCAGCACAGTTCTGGAATTTCTGGCACATCGGACTGACGATAAAACACCGCATTACCTACATCTAAGCCTAGCGCTAGCCATGTGGCGGCAATTTCCACACTAGACTGATGAATTTTTTCAGGCTCTTGGCTTTTAATGAGCGCATGAAAGTCAGCCAAAAAATAAAAGGACAAATTATCCGCTTGTTGACTGGCCTGGATCGCTGGGCGAATTGCGCCAACATAATTACCTAAATGCGGCGTACCCGTGGTGGTAATACCAGTTAAGATACGTTTTTTATCATGGGCCGGCAGTGCTTGTGGTGTCGCTAATAACATAAAAATAATTCGTCTTGTTTTATTGGTTGAACCTAGTGTTGATAAAAAGAAGATAACACACGCGCTAAGTTTACGGCATCTTTCGCGCCCGCTAATTCTCGGATGGAGTGCATCGCAAAAGTAGGTAAGCCAATATCTATCGTATCCACCCCCACTTCAGCTGCAGTAATGGGGCCAATAGTACTACCACAAGCTAAATCACTGCGCACTACAAAGGCTTGTGGAGTGACCCCATTTCGCTGGCAAAGTTGCCGAAAAAAACTACTAGTTTCACTATTCGTAGCATAACGCTGATTGGCATTCACTTTGATGACCGGCCCTTTATTCAGTAAAGGGCCATGGCTGTCATCATGCTTATCAGCATAGTTAGGATGAATACCATGCGCATTATCCACAGATATCATCAATGAACGATCTAGTGTACGTAAGCGTGTCTCTGTGTCGGGAATCATTCTCTGTAGGCAATGTTCTAGCATCGGCCCTTGTGCGCCACAAGCCGAAGCACTACCTACCTCTTCATGGTCAGTACAGATAAGTAACGCGGGTTTATCCGTATCAGCAGCCAGTAACGCCTGTAGACCAACGTAACAGCTCAATAGATTATCTAAGCGTGCTGCGGCAATAAAGTCTTTTTGCAAGCCGATTAATGCTGATGGCTGAGTATCATAAAAACTCAGTTCATAATCTAAGATTTCGGCAACATCCTCTTCACCCTGAGATTGTAGTTGCGCATTAATCCAATCACGAAAATTAACTTTTTCTTTATTCTCTACCGTCATCAAAATAGGCGGTAGATGTTTTTGCGGATTAATCTTATTGCTTTCGTTAACGTCTTTATGCAGATGAATAGCTAGGCTAGGAATAATGGCGACAGGGTCCTTAAAGTCAATCAACGCACTGTGTAACTGTTGCTGACTATCACTGTAATTTACTCGCCCAGCCAAAGATAAATCCCGATCAAACCAAGGCGACAGCAGCGCACCACCATACACCTCAACACCCAACTGAAAATACCCCTGTTGATGAATTTCTGGATTGGGCTTGACCTTGAGGCAAGGGCTATCGGTGTGAGCACCCACCATGCGAATGCCTTCCTCTAGAAAGGCTTCAGGCGCATAAGTGAAGGCAATAATAGAGGAGCGATTACGGGTAATAAAATAGCCCTTCCCCGCTTCTAGTGACCACGCCTCATGCTCTAACAACTCGATAAAACCAGCCTGCAACAATTGTTTTGCCATGGTTTGCGTTGCATGAAAAGGCGTCGGAGAAGCATCAATAAAAGCTAATAAACCTTCATTGAAAGACGCTTGTTCGAATAATTCTTGTTTACGTAACTCTTGTTTACGTGACTCAGACTCTAACACAACTATAACCTCACCTTATTGATCTCTAATCACTACCTTTTAACTTAAGCTCCAAAACAATAAAAACACACCTAAGCATAAACGATAGATCACAAAAGGCATCATTCCAATATTATTAATGCACTTTAAAAAATAATGTATACAAATAAATGCGCTCACTGCAGCGACAAAAGCACCCAAAGCTATATCCGACCAGTTTACGCCACTAGTATCAAATAGCTCTACCGTTTTATACGCGCCACTTAATATAATAATGGGTATCGACATTAAAAAGGAGAAACGAGCGGCATCATTACGATGAAATCCGCACAATAAAGCGGCGGTAATGGTAATGCCGGAACGAGACGTACCGGGAATTAATGCCAGCGCTTGCGCTACCCCAATAATCAACACTATTTTTATGGTTAGCTGCACCAAGACTTTATCTTTCACTATCGAACGGTGATCAGAATAGCCGAGTAGCACACCAAAAATAATCGTCGTTAAGGCGACAACGAAGGTGGACCGTAAATTCGCTTCTATAAAATCTGCGAATAGTAAACCCGCTAAGCCCGCAGGCACTGTTGCCAATACGACAAACCAGGCCAGACGACTATTATCGCTGTGCTGTTGCTTAAACGTGCTGTTACACCACGCACACACCAAGCAGATAATATCGTGGCGAAAATAAGCAACCACTGCCACTAATGTGCCAATATGTACCGCCACATCAAAAGCTAAGCCTTGTTCGGGCCAACCTAATAAGCCACTAGGTAAAATTAAATGCCCCGAACTAGAAATAGGTAAAAATTCTGTCACTCCCTGTATAAGGGCCAATATAACAATATGTAGCGTTTCCATTAAACCTGCTGCTCTCTAATTCTTTGCCTTTTTTTCCAACTGACCTCATCACGAATATAAGTAGGTTCTACGGACAAAGGGCTAATCGTCGCTTGCCCCTGTCCTTTATGTTCTTGTGCCAGCGCCATTTCTGCCAGTACAGCAACATCATAAGCCTCGGGGTAGAGATCGAGCTTAGGTGAATTTGACACGACAGCTGACAACTGCTCGTAATGCCAGCCAGAACCTATAGCACAATGATTATTCTGTGTAGCAACGAGTGAGTTAGTGGCCAATACTTCAGGAGCAGACACCCGCTCCTCACAAATAGAAACCACCTGTTGTAGGCTGTTATCAAAACGGTAGGCTGACCAATAGATTTCTTTCATACGCGCATCAATCGCAGGAATAATGATCTGTGATAAATCGGCCACCCCTAAACGCACTGCGGTTTGCGCCATGGTTTGCAAGGTCGACACTGGCAGCAACGGTAAATCTGCACCATAAGCTAAACCTTGCGCTGTACTTAGACCTATACGCAAACCCGTAAAAGACCCTGGGCCAACGCCGAAAGCAATAGCATCTACATTTTGCAATGCCAGCTCATGCTCAGCTAATAGGCGTTCTATGCTGGGTAGCAAGCGCTGCGTATGTTCTCTGGGAGAGACTGATAATGTCTGTTTAATGCCGGAGGGGCTTAAAATAGCCACCGAACACGCATCGGTAGACGTGTCGAGAGCAAGAATATACGTCATTTTGAGCTCATTATCATTCAATACTTAGGTAAGAGTTAGGCCGCTATTCTAGCAAAAATACCCTCATCAAAGATACGTTTAATCACATTAGGGCTCGATGAAGCCAGCGTATAAAAACGCTAACCCACTTTCCCACAAGGCACTCAAAAATAAGCATTGACAACTGCCCTCACGCTTTTCATTTATTAACAGACAAAAAAAACCCGCGTAGCGAGGTTTTTTAATCAAGAAACAATCACTTCTTTTTAGCGGGCGATTTTTTCTTAGCAGCTTTCTTTTTGACCGGTTTATTTTTAGCTGGAGTAGCTTTTTTGACGGCTGCTTTCTTCCTAACCGGCTTTTTCTTCGCTTTTCTTTTTTTACTTTTAGCGCTTCCTTCTTCGCCATAAAATTTATCTTTTTAGCATTGGCCGCCTCACGCTTCTTGCGCCATTGTACAACAAATCCTGCTGTTGCTTTCGCTAAATCCTCTTCGGCTTTACTCGCTAGTGATGCACTAGTAGCGGCAAGCTTTGCTTTCGCAGCAGCTTCAGCACGCTTAGTATTAGCCGTCTTCTTAACGTCAGCCAATTTTATTTTTGCAGACTGTTGCTTATCTAGTTGTGCGGCTTTTGCCGATGCTTTCTTTGCAACAGAAGCAGTCGATATTGCAGCACGCCTAGGAGCCTGTCCGAGAATAGCGAACCTGCTGTTTTTTCTTTTTCCGCCTTCTTGAGAGCAGCGGCCTTTTTACGAGCGTTAGCCATTGCTGCAACCTGCTTTTTAATATCTGACTGTAACTTTGCTAGTGTAGTTTCTGCCTTAACAACAGCCGGAACTACAGCTGGAACTACAATATATTTTTTAACGGCAGGTTTTTTCGGGGTGTAACTTTAGTCTTCTTAGCGACTCTTCTCACTACTTTTTGGGTTATTTTTTAGCAGTAGCCATAGGTTTTTCTCCTCAGTATTCGCATATATAAGATAAAGGTAACGTTTACAATATTTTTATTATTATTCGATAAAACAAAAAGATGTCTTAATAGTAAAACTATAGGAACCTAACAGCCATGTTAAAACAGCATATTGAATGGAAATACAGCAAGGTTCTATCAATACTATTTTAAAATCATGTGCTTTGAACGAACAAATATCAGATAAAGCCAAAATTTAAAATACAGGCATAAAAAAAGACCCCTCAGGATCTTTTTTTGACTCGTATTTTACGCTTACTACGACAAGGCATCAAACAACTGGCGTTTAATGGCATCAACATCGCCTACACCTTCAACACGAATATAAGCAGGAGCCGAAGCTCCTTGTTGACCATCCATATTTTTATAAAAGTCTACCAATGGCTCTGTTTGCTGATGATAAACCTCTAGACGCGTACGTATCGTCGCTTCTTGATCATCTTCACGCTGAATTAAGGCTTCACCGCTAATGTCATCAACACCCTCTTGCTTAGGAGGGTTATAGATTAGGTGGTAAATACGCCCAGACTCTGGGTGTACACGTCGTCCACCTAGGCGGGAAACAATCTCTGCATCCTCCACATAAATTTCGACTACATTATCAATCACAACACCGGCATCTTTCATGGATTGAGCCTGAGGAATCGTACGTGGAAAGCCATCAAACAAGAAGCCATTTTGACAATCGGCTTGCTGAATACGCTCTTTCACTAAAGCAATAATAATATCATCCGACACTAAACCTCCAGATGCCATTACGCCTTTCACTTTAAGGCCAAGCTCGGTACCAGCACCCACAGCAGAGCGCAACATGTCACCAGTGGATATTTGTGGAATACCAAATTTTTCAGTAATAAACTTAGCTTGTGTTCCCTTGCCTGCTCCAGGAGCACCTAATAATATAATCCGCACGAATAACAACTCCTATTGTTGTAATAAATTAATGTTTTTTCTGTGTGTATCCTCAATGTTGGGGTCAGGCCAGCCATTGTTAATACACTGGGGCTTACTTTAGCTTACGGCCAATAAAAATGTTGATTTTTTCCACTTCTTTATGGCTTTGGTTATTGTTTTTATCCTATAGACATTTAACGATATAAACCTATACGAACTAGCAACATGACTATCATCGCCAAGCATTATTTTTTTCATATCCAAGCACGATAACACGAGGCGAATAAGGCACTCAAGCCAAAAGAGCATTATTTTACCTATTTAATCGGCTTATATAATAATTGATTAATCAATGGCTGCAGAAGCCTTTCGTTTTGCGGCATCCCAGAGTAGGTTCAAAGCAGCCGCATCAAGGTTTTCAATACTGTTGCCCTCTTTGCTTGCTTGGGTCTCCACCATACGGAACCGTTGTTCAAACTTGCGGTTAGATCGACGTAATGCGGTTTCAGGGTCTACTGTTAAGTGGCGGGACAGGTTCACCAAGGTAAAGAGCATGTCCCCCATTTCATCCTCAATGGCATCCTTATCGCCCGCTAGCTGCGCCTCTTTAAGTTCGCCTAGCTCCTCATCTAACTTGTCGTAAACCCCCTGTGAGGTTTTCCAATCAAAGCCTACGGAGGAGGCTCGCTTTTGTAACTTAAGTGCTCGAGTAATGGCTGGGAAGCTACTAGGCACATCATCAAGAATACTGGCATAGCCTTTGGCCTGTCTTTCATTCGCCTTAATTTCTTCCCACGAGGCTTTAATGCTAGCTTCACTAGACGCTCGCTCAGACGCTGAAAGCGGAGCAGCAATACGACTCTTTAAAGTGCCCTCGGGAAAAACATGAGGATGACGACGGATCAATTTTGCAGTGAGGTCGGAAACAATGTCGGCAAAATCAAAGGTTTGTTCTTCACGCGCTAGCTCACTGTAAAAAATGACCTGAAACAACAAGTCGCCAAGCTCTTCCCGCAGCTGCTGAGCATCGCCTGACTCAATGGCATCCACTACTTCGTAGGCTTCCTCTATGGTTGACGAGGCAATGCTCCTATAGCTTTGCACTTGGTCCCAAGGGCAGCCATACACGGGCTCACGCAAGCGTGTCATTAAATATAAAAGGTCATCGGTGGTATACATGAAGGAGCCTATGAATAAGTCTGGGCGGAATAATATAAGATGAAAAGTAGTCAATATCAAGGCGCGAAACGCACGTAATAGCGAGCCTACTGCGAAGTTTTGCAACGCAGAGATTGGCTACTTTTCGCTTATGTTATCCGCTCATGAGTTGTTCAGAGGCTCCTTAACGGAGCCCTTAATGCTTTCTTCGCGCAGAGGCAATATTAGTCAGTTGATTTAAGCGCGCTAAAATATGGCTGAGGTGAGCAAAATCACGAATATCAATAGTAATGACCATGATGACGGTATGCTGGCCTTTATCCGATGAGGTTTGCATCCCCGTGATGTTAATATGCGCGCTATCCAAAACCGTTGTCACATCGCGTAATAAACCCACCCTATCAAAGGCTTCGATAACAACATCAACGGTATAAGTCTGCTTCGGCGCTTCACCCCAATCCACTTGAATAATACGCTCTGGTTCATCCGTCGCTAGCTGCAATATATTGCGGCAATCTTTACGGTGAATGGACACCCCTCGGCCCAAGGTAATATAACCCGTAATTTCATCTCCGGGTAATGGATTACAGCAATGAGCAATATTGGTTAACATATTGCCCACACCAGCGATGTAAACATCATTGCCTGCGGTAGTGGCGGTTTTATTGGAAAAATTAATTTCTGCCTGCTCGGGCACCGCAGGCTCCAGCAGCTTAGCCGACGCTCTTAACACCTGAGCAACGCTGAGATCACCTGAACCCACACTAGCATAAAGGTCGTCGAGCTCTTTTTGTTTTAGCGCTTGCAGCAAGTCTTCAAAATTTAACTCCTGTATCGCCAAGCGCTTCAGTTCTTTATCGAGAATCGCTCGCCCATCGGCAACATTCTGCTCTCGTGCTTGCTCGCCAAACCATTGCCTGACTTTGGCCTTAGCACGAGACGTATTCAGGTAACCTAAACCTTCCATCAACCAATCTCGGCTAGGCACTGTTTGCTTTCCCGTTAAAATTTCAACTTGATCGCCAGTTTTTAGCATGTGGTTTAACGGCACAATACGGCCATTCACTTTAGCGCCACGGCAACGATGACCAATCTCCGTATGCACTCGATAAGCAAAATCTAACGAGGTAGCGCGGGAAGGTAAATCAATCACATGACCGTCGGGAGTGAATAAATACACTCGATCCTGCTCAACACTAGAATTAAAATCATCCGTTAGGCCATCGACACCCAGCTCTTCATGCCAATCCAATACTTGGCGAAGCCATTCGATTTTTTGCTCATAGCTATCTTCGCGCGCATCTGAATCCGTACCTTTGTAGCGCCAATGCGAGCACACACCATATTCCGCTTCTTCATGCATAGAATTAGAGCGAATTTGGACTTCGATAACACGGTTATTGGGGCCAACAACGGCGGTATGAAGGGAGCGGTAACCATTCTCTTTCGGTGCAGCGATGTAGTCATCAAACTCATGGGGAATGTTGCGCCACAGAGTATGCACAATACCTAACACTTCATAACAATCTTTGGTGTTAGGGACTAAAATCCGTACCGCACGAATATCATAAACTTCCGAAAAGCCAATATTCTTCCGCTGCATTTTTCGCCATATACTATAGATATGTTTAGCGCGTCCATAGACTTCTGCATCGATATGATTTTTTTGGATCTGTGTGTTTAAACTTTCGACGACGTAATCAATATAATCTTGCCGGTCTACACGCTTTTCATCTAAGAGTTTGGCTATCGCCATATAGTCATCAGGCATGAGATAACGAAAACCTAAATCCTCCAACTCCCATTTGATATGACCAATACCTAATCGATGCGCCAATGGCGCATAGATATCAAACACTTCTCGAGCTACTTTGCGCTGACGCTCATTACTTGCGTCTTTTACCGCACGAATGGCACACGTTCTTTCCGCTAACTTAATGAGCGCAACACGAACATCGTCCACCATCGACACTAACATTTTGCGCACATTTTCGGTCTGCTCTGCCGATTGCTGACCAAAGACTTCGTCTTCAGAATCATTGCGTAAATGGCTAATGGCCGCCATTCCCAACACACCCTCAACTAACTTACTAACCGTTTCCCCATAGCGTTCGTGCACATCCGCTATGGGGGTTTTATTTTCACGCACACTACGAAAAACCACAGCCGCGACTAGTGCTTCTTGGTCTAATTGTAATTCGGCGAGGATTTCGGCCATTTCAAGGCCGGCAAGAAAACTACTGGAGTGCTGGGACCATAGATTGTTTACCCCCGTGTCACTATTGACCGCACTACTAAGCGCATGATCTTCAGCTTGCTGCACCATCATCGCGGCCGTCATTAACTGCTGTTGAGCAAAGTCATTCGCGCCTGCAGTAGCGGTTATACGCTGCGCCCACTGCTCAACATCAACATCACCGTTGTCAGTTAAGGGATAGTCTGCTCGAACTTTAACCATAAAATTAAATCATCCTAGCTTTAAGGTCAATTTAGCATTGCGTTTATTGCCGCTCTTTCCGGTAGCACTTTTAGCGCCCTGCTTAGCAGATAATTTAGCACTGGGTGCTTTTTGGGGATGACTCAAGGTAAACAATGCCATGAGCTCTATGTGGGCTGTTTGGGGAAACATATCCATTACTCCAAGACGCGACAAACTATACCCCTGATCAATCAATAACTTAGTATCACGGGCAAAACTAGAAGAATCACAAGAGACATAGACAATGCGCTGAGGCAAAAGTTTCCTAATATGATGACAAATAGCTTTTGCTCCCGAACGAGGAGGGTCCAACAATAGCCCATCAACCGTTAACTTTCCTTGAACACCCTTGACATTAGTTATCGATTTAACGGAAAGATCAGCGTCCAGCAAGTCTTTTTTTACAAAAGTAATATTGTCTACTTGATTGCTCACTGCATTATCGCGAGCTCTAGCCACCATCGCATTCACGCCCTCTACCCCAGTCACCCATTTAGCTCGTTGAGCTAGTGGTAGGGAGAAGTTGCCTATACCGCAAAACAAATCAACGATGTGCTCATCCGCTTGTGGCGCAAGCCACTCGACCGCTTGAGTCACCATCGATTGATTCACCACACGATTAGATTGAATAAAGTCCTGCGGATGAAATGACAAGGCCAGCGCTTGATCAGCATGTACACTATATTGTAATCGCGGATCAACAGCTTCGCCCTTAATATTCTCTAGGACAGCGCCTTTTTCGCCTTGAAACCAAAGGGGTGGGGGTTCTGTAGACTTCCCATCTATAGATAAACACAACAATTGCGCTAACTGTACTCGCTCATCAAGTCCTAACTTACGCTCATGACGAATCACAACACTGGGCCCGGCAACGCTATTGAGCAACTCTATATGGCTGACCACCTTAGGTTTTACACTGAGCAACCATGTTTTAAGCGGTAACAACAAGCTCTGTAGTGGTGGCTCAAGTACCGCACACTGATCAACACTAACAATCCGACGGCTATTCACCTCACGAAAACCGAAGTATAGCTGTGCATCTTTAGTGTACTCCACCGCCAATCTTACTCGCTGACGATAGCCGTATTCGGGGCCTGTTATCGCTGGTAGCAACTGCTCAGGCTGCACATCAGCCCAACGCGACAACTGCGACAATACTGACGCCTGCTTAAATTCAAGCTGCTTATTGGCCGCCATATATTGCACCGAGCAACCGCCGCAACGTGAAAAAATAGGGCATGGAGGAGTGATACGCTCAGGCGAAGAGGCTAGCAGTGCTTTTACACGTCCCTCGCTATATTTATTGCTGCGTTTGGTGATTGTCGTTAAGACCGTCTCACCAACTAAGGCCCCTTCAATAAAGACAGTTTTACCTTGATCACTAGCAATACCACGACCATCATCGGCCAAACGCTCAACCGTCAATTCAATCGGCTCAGAAGACTCAGGCGGAGCCGCATAATCAAAAGATGAGGTTGAAGAACGTCGCTTTTCTTCTTTCCGCTTAGGTGAAGCACCACGACCTTCTGTTTTTACGTGCTTACGCGATTTAATAATAGCCATTATTACTTTCCGTTCTTAATTACCACTATTCAAAAATGCCAGAAGATAAATAGCGATCGCCGCGATCACAGATAATCGCCACAATCACCGCATTTTCTAGTTGTTGATTTAAATCTAAAGCTGCTGCCACTGAGCCACCCGATGATACCCCTGCGAAAATGCCTTCTTGGCGAGCTAAGGCACGCATGGTCTCTTCTGCTCGCTGCTGGCTCATATTAACCACGGTATCAACACTGGCAGCATTAAAGATAGACGGCATATAAGCCGCTGGCCAACGACGAATTCCTGGGATGCTGGCCCCCTCTTCTGGCTGTAAACCGATAATTTGAATGTCGGGGTTTTTCTCTTTTAAATACGCAGAAGTGCCCATTATCGTACCCGTTGTTCCCATAGAACTCACAAAATGGGTAATCTTACCTTGGGTTTGCTGCCAAATCTCAGGCCCCGTACCGGCATAATGCGCCATAGGGTTATCGCCATTACCAAATTGATCCAAGACCTTGCCTTTGCCCTCTGCCTGCATTGTTTGTGCTAAATCTCGAGCCCCTTCCATACTGGCTTCTTTACTTACCAATATAAGCTCAGCGCCATACGCAGTCATTGCGGCTTTACGTTCCAGAGTTGCATTATCTGGCATAATTAACATCATGCGATAGCCCTTAATCGCCGCCGCCATCGCTAACGCTATTCCCGTATTACCACTAGTGGCCTCAATTAAGGTATCACCCGGATGAATATCTCCACGCTCTTCTGCTCGATTGATCATCGATAGCGCTGGGCGATCTTTGACTGAACCTGCAGGGTTATTGCCTTCGAGCTTTGCTAACACTACATTAGTGGTATTGCCCACTAAACGCTGCAAACGCACCAGAGGGGTATTACCGATGCAGGTTTCAATAGTCGGGTATACACTCGAAAAAGGGGATGGGGAATCCGTCATGTCCGTCATTAATGTGGCCTTAAAATATAAGGGCGGTATTTTACCCTTGATTCACTTTCTATTACACTGGTGTTATTCATTAATCCGCATTAGTCTTCGTATTAGTGACTTGGCGCAATACCCTAAAGCTCTCGCGAGCCATATTGATTAAATAACCACACTGAAGATAAATGACTATAAGCTCAACTTATGCCATTAGCCTATAAACAACAAATTGTCATTAATGCCTGCGTGCTGCTGCTGTTATCTTGCTTGTGCGCGCTGATCTATTACATTGTCGCTGACTTTACTACCGACAGTGAACAGTTAACGCAATTCCGCCATCAGCTCGTCGCCATTAGTATTATCAGTACGCTAATCACCTCCAGCGGCTTATTTCTCTATAAAAGAAAACACGCCAAAACTAACACATCCACGTCATCTACATCGACTTCCTGTCGCTCACTATCTTCACTGCAAATACTGGCGGTCGATGATAACGCTGCTAACCGCTTAATCATTAAACGTTATTTAAGCACTAAACATATTAATGTTATTTTAGCCTCTAGTGGCGCAGAAGCCGTTACAGTGTTTCAGCAGTCTATTGCCCAACAACAACCACTCGACTTGATTTTAATGGACATTGAAATGTGCGATATGGATGGCCTAGAAACAACGCAAGCCATTCGAACATTAGAAAATAAATCATCACGCATACCGATTATTGCTGTGAGCGCACATAATGAAAACAACAAAAAACTACAGGCATTAGCCGCAGGCCTTGATGATTACCTCCCTAAACCGGTAGAAGAAAAACAACTATTTACCACCATTGAGCGATGGAGCAACATAGCGGCTAACACCTCAAAAGAAATATTACCTACACCCCCAACAACACACAGCAAGATTGCCGCTAAAACAGCGTCCACACCCAAAGCTTCAACCTTGTCTTTGGAAAAAACAGACAAATGTATAGACGTCAGTAAATCACTACACCAGTGCAATCAAAATAAAGCACTTGCTCGGGATATGTTACAACTATTAATCGAAATGATTAGCGAGGAAAGAAGTCACATTTTGCAACATCGTCAAAACCAGGACTGGGAACTGCTCTATCAACTGAATCACAAAATTTATGGCGGAAGCTCTTATTGTGGTGTACCACAATTACAACAGGCCAACAAGAAAATAGAAAAATTGCTGCAAAAAAAAATACATTTCAACCCACAAAAAATTACCGAAAGAAACACTAACGACAATGAACCAGATGAGTTACGCGATATCGATCAATCTATACAAGCATTAATCAAATCTATCGACGATATTATTGTCTGGGAAGAGGACCACGATATCGCCATAGTTTTTGGCATTGAAGAAGAGTAGCGCGTATTTTAGAGCGGTTAAACCTTAAAAATAAGACTTGGGTAAAGAACGCGACGCTGTTTGAACAACAGCATAAGAAATAATCTCAGCGAAGAAAATCTGCTTTGTTATAAAGACCTACCTCAAGCAAAAAACGACACCGCTTGATAACAAGTCACGGGCTATTGATTAAAAAAGACAACACAACGCGGTCAAGCCCTTAAAACACACAACTATCCCACCTACCCCCACCTAAGCGCTGGCCACCGTAAAGACGCTTGCGAGTAACCTTGCTTTGTTTTTACCGAGCTGTTGAGGATAGGCGCTTTGCGCGTCTTTTGCACAAGGCGCCTATCCTCGGCAGCTATTATGGCAGTTTAATTGGAGCTTGCCGAGAGACTAAAAAAGTCGTAACCATCGCTCATGTCAATAACGTGTTAATCCAACCACATTGGCCCTCCCACGAAGAATTAATCAAGGGTATCTGGGGGACACTATACTTACTTATTACTGTGTTGAATGTAAACTGCAATTAAGTATAGCGTCCTCATAATTCCGTATTTTTATATCATCCTGTCATAGAAAGATCAAACAGTAATTTATCTCATTTTTCCAAGCAGTTGCCCACCCAAAATTCCTCTATCTGAACAAAGTCATTCAGTCAGTGAATTTGTTGGTGTGTTGCCTGCTTGA
>JBLHJR010000064.1:0-19138 GCA_047619205.1 Candidatus Endobugula sp.
TCACGAAAATATCGTGGGCGTTTCTCCCTTTGTTGAATTACAGGGAATGGTAAATGTGGGTAAAAATACCGAACCATTATTGATTTATGGCATTGATAAAGTGCTGGAGTCCAGCACGTCGATTATTCATCAATTCCTCCAGCCTTCAACTCTAGCTCAATTAGCAACGGATCCATCGTTGATCGTCTTAGGCGCTGATCTAGCAGATAAGTTGCAGGCCGTCGCGGGCGATACGGTTAGTATTATTATTCCTAGAGCCGAGGGTCAGGCACAAACCGCAGCGGTGAGGCGCTTACAAATAATCGAACTATTGACCACGGGAACTGAAGTTGATGGCTCATTAGCATTAATGGGTATAAAAGGTGCGGCGATGTTATCGCTTCATCCGCAGCGTGTCTCTGGTCTACATGTTAAGGTCGATGATTTGTTCCTGTCCTCGACTGTCGCCCGTGACTTACAGCGCCAACTCCCCTATGGTTTTTATACCACCGATTGGACGCGTACCCACGGTAATATTTATTACGCCATACAAATGTCAAAAAACCTGGTCAGCTTATTACTGATGTTAATTATCGCGATAGCGGCGTTCAATGTGGTTTCTACCTTAGTGATGGCGGTCATCGATAAGCAGAGTGACATCGCTATTTTAAAAACCTTGGGTGCCAGTAATCGTCAGATAGTGGCCATATTCATTATTCAGGGTACGGTAATTAGTGTTATCGGGACGTTGCTGGGTGTGTTATGTGGTGTATTGCTGGCTTTTTCTGTGCAGGATATTGTGTTATTTATTGAATCGTTATTGAATCTACACTTTCTAAAGAGTGACATTTACCCCATCAGTTATTTGCCTTCGCAGTTATTGTGGTCGGATGTATTACTGGTTGTTTTGGTGAGCTTGTTAATGAGCTTTTTGGCGACACTATACCCAGCATGGCGCGCCGCAAAAGTAATGCCTGCAGAAGCCTTACGTTATGATTGAAAAATGCAGCTGCAGACCGCAAGCGAAAAGAGTGTAAAAAAAGAGTGTAGGAAATATGTTGACTTGAGACCTTTGCACGGAAGATGTCTTTGCTTTCAGGCAAGTCAAAAACGCACGAAAAAAGGGGGTTTATAGGTATAAATGACCGATTGAGTGCGTTTTTAACGCGGCATCAGAGCAAAGTGGCTTTCGTGCAAAGGTTTCAACTTGAGGTTTGAGTCTATAATTTGTCGCTATGGATTTTTTCTTGCGCTTTTTTTAAGCGTTGGGCTCGCTTTTCGCTGCGGTGTAGCCATTGATAAGTAACTGAGCAGCGCCAAGCGAGTTTAATACTAATATAGCTTAAAAGAGAGAAAAAACTCCCAGCAAATAAAGAGCCAATGAATAGTGGCCTCCACAGACGTCCTAATTCCGAGTTAATCCATTCCCATGTAAAGGTAATGTTTATATCCATTGCGGGAGTGTCTAAAAGCCATGTGCCGAGTTTATAAGTAGCAAAGAAAATAGGTGGGATGGTGATGGGGTTCGTAATCCAGACTAGTGCAACCGCAATGGGTAGATTACAGCGTACCCAAAAGGCAATAATAGCCGCCACCACCATTTGTCCTGGGATAGGGAAAAAAGCCAAAAACACACCTACTAGAAATGCCATTGAGACGGAGTAACGGTTCAAGTGAAATAAGTTAGGGTCAGCTAAAATAAAGCCGAGAAAGCTCAAGGAAGGATGGGCTTTAATAAACTGTGGAGAGGGGATGAAACGTTTTAACAGCTTTCTTGGCATGAACTTGGTATTCCCAAATGCTATTTTTCTATAAGTCTGTATATGTGTATGCACTATAGGACTTCGCTATAGCTGATTCTATAACAGCTGGCATAGAAAATAAGGTTGCGCATTATGCCTCTAATAACAATAGTTGGCTACTGCTTCTATGCAAGTTATCTAGTATTTTATAAGTCAAATCAATACAATAGGTAGTAATATGAATTATTTTGTTATTTGGCAGTCATAAGCCTCAGCAGCTATCTTTGCTTAACTTATGTGAGTGATCAGAACTGTTTGGGGTAGTCGATATCGACATTAAGTAAAAGTTAAGCAGCAGTTAAGTTCAAGCAAATGAATATAAAAGAAAATAATGATGTCTAGGAGTCCCTGTTGAAACCACTGTCAATCAGTCTGTCAAATCTTATTAGCTGTAATCTTTCTACCTTAACAGTGGCTAGCGATATGATTAGGCGTTTGCCAGCTGGAAAATATAATTATATAGAAAAGCCTTATTTTGAATCTTGTCTGGGTAAGCATATACGACATGTTTTGGATCATTACCTATGCTTTGTAAGGGATTTTGAGTCCGGGGTCATTAATTACGAACAGCGCCAAAGAGAGAGTCAGTTAGAAACGGACAAGGATTATGCCTTAGTCGTTATCGGCGAAATCGAACAGTTTTTTAACCAATTAATTGAGGTGAATGCCCAAGATCATGAGCTTAGTGTACTGCTGTGTAATGACGTTGAGTTACCTCAAGGTGAAGCCACGCAATCCTCAGTTCGGCGCGAGCTGCAATTCTTGCAAGGACATAGCGTGCACCATTATGCGTTAATTGCCGCCATGCTACGTTTTTATGGTATCGATACCTCGCGGGAGTTTGGCGTTGCGCCATCCACACTAATTCACGAAAAAATAGTAAAAGTCTCTGCGTGAAAGATTACGCTTTTAGCTCATCCGTTTATCGTCGCCGAAAATTGTTGTCGTCAACGTTTAAGCGGGCGTGTCGATGGGAGTTTTGGCCAATGTGGTTGTTTTACATTCCAGTGGTTGCCTATATTATATGCTTGGTTATTCGTTATCGCGGCTTAAGTTTTACAGCGGTTAACCCCGGTATGCCGGGTAGTGGCTTTATCGGTGAAAACAAAAGCTTGAGCTTGTTACAATTACAGCGTCACTTTCCCGATAAGACAGCGAAAACTTTAGTGCTTCCGGTTAAAGAAAGCATCACCAAACAATTGGCATTATGTTCTGATTTTATGCGTATGAATAACGTAGACTATCCCATAGTGTTAAAGCCTGACTTTGGTCAACGGGGGATTGATGTTGAAATCGTTCATCATCAATCCAAGCTAAGAGGTTATTTAGAGAATGCTGTTTTTGACAGTGTGTTGCAAGAATATATAGAAGGCGTTGAGTTTGGCGTGTTTTATATGCGCCACGCAGATGAGCCAGAGGGAAAGATATTTTCGCTGACGCATAAGTGTTTTCCCGCCATTACTGGCGATGGCGTTAATACGGTAGAAACTTTAATATGTGAGCACCCGCGTTTACATTATATGGCGGCGTTTTTGTTGGCAGAACACGAAAGCCAATTGCAGCTTATACCGAAACAAGACGAGCAGGTTAATGTCGTGAGTTTGGGTAGTCATTGTCGTGGGTCCTTGTTTTTAGAAGGTGAAGCCTATGGTTCAGAAGCCTTGTCAGTGGCTATTGAGGCCTTAAGTTGTGCGCAGGATGGCTTTTATTTTGGTCGTTATGATGTTCGCGCGAGCGATATTGCAGCATTTCAGCAGGGTGATATAAAAGTGATCGAAGTGAATGGTGTGACCTCAGAGTCAACCAATATTTACGATCCTAAATATAGTGTGTTTACCGCGTATAGGGTATTATTTCAGCAATGGCATTTAGCCTTTACAATAGGCAAGAAAAATATATTGCAAGGCGCTAGGCCAATGACGATAAATGATTTGATAGCTAAAATTCGCATCATGAATCACGGTGTTTGAAACCGGTATTTTACCCGATGTTTAAGACAGTAGTTTAAGACAGCAGTTTAAGATTAAGACAGTAGTTTAAGAAATAGCAAACAGTATTCCTGCGACGGAAAGCACAAAAAAGAGAAGTGTTTTTATATGACTACTACATTACATAATACGGTGGATACACATTCTGTCTCGGTAGATAAGGTGACAACAGGCATTCGAGCGCTAGTTCAGTTAGTCATTCCTCCAGCGACTAATGCTGGGCACTATACGGTGCGTTTTGCAGAAAGCAAAACCGAAGTTCAGGCAGCACAGGCTTTACGATATCGTGTCTTTTATACAGAAAAAAAGGGTAGTCCATCCGCGGAAATGCAAGCACAGCAGCGAGACTTGGATGAATGGGATGAAGGTGGTTTTCATATCATTGTATTGGACACCCGTGTTTCTGAAAAGCCAAAAGTAGTGGGTACCTTACGTTTGTTTTACAGTGAATGCTTAATGCAAAACCAACACTTTTATACAGAAGAGTCCTTTGACCTGAGCCACTTAAAAGCTCACTTTGGCCGCGCCTTAGAGTTGAGTCGTTTTTGTATTGATTCTGCTGGCCGTGGGGGTGTTATTTTGATGCTCATCTGGAAGTACGCGATGAGCTTTATTCAGGATAATAATATTCCAGTGATGGTAGGTTGCGCTAGTTTCCCCGGTACTGATGAACAGCAGCATTTACCCATTTTAAATTACCTTTACGAGCATCACTTGGCTGAAGCTGCATTAAGGCCAGTACCAAAAGTGCATAACTATATCGATTTGGCGGCATTGTATCAACCGAATCAGTCATGGGGTGACGCACAAAAATCTATTCCGACGCTATTAAGAGGTTACTTAAAGCTAGGCGCAAAAATTAGTGACGCGGCCATTATTGATACCGCTTTTAATACGGTCTATGTGGCGATTTATGTAGAGACGCAGCATATGTTAACCGCTAACCCAAATTTGGTGACCCATGTCTGAACCATCTGTCTCGGAGCCTTCTAGTTTGGATGCTGAAGAAATAAACAGTGTTGAAGACGTTAGCGTAGAAAATAGCGTGTCAGTTAGAAAACCTTTTTTACATCCTTTACGCGTAATTTTTTCTAGCATATTACTGACTATTTGGTGTTTGTTGATGTTGCTCATCCATTTGTGTTGGCGCTTGCTGCATATCCCAAAAATTGAAAAATGTTATTTTGTATTTCATTGGGGCTGTTGTTATTTGTTTAATTTACATTGCAAAGTTAAAGGGCAGTTGTCGACGGCTCGTCCGACCTTGTTTTTATCTAATCATATCTCTTATCTAGATGTTTTTGTGTTGGGAAGGTATATTCCTGCCTTCTTCATCGCTAAGTCGGAAGTGTCGAGCTGGCCTATTTTTGGATGGTTGGTAAAAAAACAGAACACCCTTTTTTTTGAGCGTAACAGCAAAAAAGTATGCCATCAACTGGCTATAATGTCCGCGCATTTTAATCAACAGAATAATTTAATTTTGTTTCCTGAAGGCACTAGTACAGATGGGGTGCATGTCAAAGCCTTTAAGTCGAGTTTATTGCAATCCGTAGAATCTGCTGATCGAGACGTCATTATCCAACCGGTTACGCTTGCGTATACGCGGTACCAAAATAAAATCATGAGCCGTCAAATGCTTGACCAATATGCATGGTATGCAAAAATGCCATTTGTCTCTCATTTTTTTAGCGTGCTAGGTATGGGTCGGGTAGAGGTAGAGCTTATCTTTCATCCGCCAGTGACGTTAGCTGAATTTGATAGTCGTAAAGACTGCGCGCAATATTGCCAGCATCAAGTATCGTTAGGCTTGGCTAACGCATTAAGAGAATGTCATTAATTATACTCTTGTAGGGTTACAGGGAGTAACTAACCATTATTCGATAGAAAGGGAGTTCTACTATGTTGTATGACAACGCGCCACCTAAAAACAGATCATCTGCAAAGGTATTGTCTGCACATGAGGTTCTCAATAGCACCTTTGGTTATCAACAATTTCGTGGGCAGCAGCAACAAATTATCGATACGGTAGTCGCCGGCAAAGATGCTCTCATTATTATGCCTACAGGTGGTGGTAAATCTTTATGTTATCAGATTCCTTCAATTGTCAGAGCGGGTTGTGGGGTCATTATTTCCCCGTTAATTGCGTTAATGCAAGATCAGGTCAATGCCCTAACTGAGCTAGGCATTCGTGCAGGATTTTTAAATTCCACACAGAGTGCAGGCGAGGTGGCGGCGATTGAGGCAGCCTTAATGACGGGAGAGTTGGATCTTCTCTACGTTGCTCCAGAGCGCCTTAATCAAACCCGCACACTACATTTATTAAAAAAAACGACGATTGCTTTATTTGCTATTGACGAGGCGCATTGCGTTTCTCAGTGGGGCCACGATTTCCGCTCAGATTATTTGCAGTTGCATCATTTGGCAGAACATTTTCCTGCTGTCCCTAGAATGGCCTTAACTGCCACTGCTGATGCGCGAACACAGCAAGAAATTATACAGCGTTTACGTATTACCCATGCGCAGGCGTTCGTGGCAGGGTTCGATCGACCCAATATTTTTTATCAAATAGAATTAAAGCAGCAGCCCAAAAAACAATTGTTAGCGTTCATAAAAAATCAGCATGCAGATGACGCAGGTATTATCTATTGCTTATCTAGAAAAAAAACTGAAGCTATAGCGACATGGTTGAGCACGGAAGGCTTTCTGGCACTGCCTTACCATGCAGGTTTGCCACACGCGACAAGAGCTTTGCATCAGCAGCGTTTCCTGCGTGAAGAAAAGGTGATTATTGTCGCCACCATCGCCTTCGGCATGGGGATTGATAAGCCGGATGTGCGTTTTGTTGCGCATTTAGATTTGCCCAAAAGTATTGAAGCCTATTATCAAGAAACAGGCCGCGCAGGCCGAGATGGGGAGCCAGCAGATGCATGGATGGTGTATGGTCTAGAAGATGTGATTAAACTTCGAGAAATGATGGGTTCTGCTAATGAGGGCAGTGAAGAAAAAAATCAATATAAACGCATCGAACATCAAAAGTTAGAAGCTATGTTAGGGCTTTGTGAAATTACGACTTGTCGACGACATGCATTATTACGCTACTTTGGTGATGAGGCGCCGGCGTCTTGTGGTTACTGTGATATGTGTAAAAATCCTGCGGCAACATGGGATGGTACCGAAGCCGCACAAAAGGCCATTAGTTGCGCTTATCGTACCGATCAGCGTTTTGGTGTTAGTCATTTGATTGATGTGTTGTGTGGGGCGAAAACAGAAAAAATAAAACAGTTTGGACACAATAACTTAAGTGTTTATGGTGTAGGGAAAGAGTTGGCAAAGCTACAGTGGCGGTCAGTCTATAGGCAATTGATTGCGCGCAATTTTTTAACTATAGACTTTGCTAACTTTAATCGGGTAATGCTAACGGAAAGCTGCCGCAGCTTATTGCGTGGCGAAATAGATATTGAATTGCGTCAAGATGTGGAGCGCAAGCCTGCGCTCAGGCAGTCATCAAAATATGCTCTGCACGAAAAAGTACAGCAACAGCATACGGAGCTATGGGAGTTGCTGCGGGTTTGTCGTACTCAGCTAGCAACAGAAAAAAGCGTACCGCCTTATGTGGTTTTTCATGATAGCGTGCTAATGCAAATGGTAGAACTTTGTCCATTAAGTAAGCGTCATTTTTCGCAGTTGAGCGGTGTGGGTGAAAAGAAATGTGACCAGTATGCGGAAATATTTATTGATGTTATTGCTAATTACATGGAAAGTAAAAAGAATAACGGCGAGTTATCCAATACCATACTTGAAACATGCCAATTATTTGAGTCAGATAACAATGCAGATGAAGTGGCCTCTGCAAGAGGTTTGTCATTAACGACAGTGTATACTCACGCTAGCCAACTCATTCGACAAGGTAAGCTAACGCTTGATCAGGTAATGAATCTATCGACAAATGACATTAACATGATCGAATCTGCTTTTGTCGATCATAGTGCAATGGATGACCATGCAAAACTTAAGCCTATATATGAGGCGTTGGGGGAGGCGTTTGAATACCATGTGCTACGTTGTGTACATGCCGGTTTTTTGAATAAATTATAAAGGCTTAATTTACTTCGTTGCTTTAAGTAAAGACCTTTTATTTAGCGTTATTTTTTCTTATGAAGGATATTTTTCAAAAGCATGAATTGTGGTATGGTAAACCTTGGTCAACTAAAGTTTCACTTAGAGATATGGGTTTATGGGTATCAATTGGAAGCAATACGCCCCTGAGTTTTTTTATGATGAATTAATTAATAGTTCCGGCAACCCAAGGTTGCCCGCTAAGAAGTTAGCCTCCTATTTACAGTCCTTAGATAGTGATGAAGTGCAGCGTCGTCAACATTTGGCGGATGCCGCCATAAAGGATATGGGTATTTCATTTACCGTCTATACGGAAGAGGGCAATATCGATCGCTCCTGGCCCTTTGATATAATCCCCCGGACTATTTCTGCAAAACAATGGCGCACTACCGAGAAAGGTTTGGTGCAGCGTTTACAAGCATTAAACTTATTTATTGATGATTTATATCACCATCAAAAAATTATTAAAGATGGTGTGATTCCGCGCCACATTGTAGAGCAGTCTAGTAGCTTCAGAAAAGAGTGTGTTGACGTTTCTCCTCCCCATGGTGTTTGGGCGCATATTTGCGGCACCGATCTGGTGCGCGATGGTGATGGCGAGTTTTATGTTTTAGAAGATAATCTACGTGTTCCCTCTGGCGTTTCCTATATGTTAGAAAATCGCTCAATCATGAAACGTGTATTACCTGAGCTATTTGAAAACGATCGTATTTTACCGGTTAATGATTACTGTGATAACTTATTTGAAACCTTGTCATCCTTAGCCCTTGATATAGAGTCGCCAGAAATTGTCGTCTTGACCCCCGGCATTTATAATTCTGCCTATTTTGAACATGCCTTCTTAGCGCAGCAAATGGGTGTCGAATTAGTCGAGGGAAGTGACTTAACTGTCGCTAAGAATGGCTATGTCTATATGAAGACTATTGGCGGGTTGGCAAAAGTCGATGTTATTTATCGACGTATTGACGATATGTTTTTGGACCCTACGGTTTTTCATAAAGATTCGGTACTAGGTGTGCCCGGTTTGATGAAGGCATGGCAAAGCGGAAAAGTGGCATTGGCGAACGCTCCAGGAGCGGGTGTCGCCGACGATAAAGTGATATATGCCTACGTGCCGCAAATTATTAAGTATTACCTTGATCAAGATCCCATTCTGCCGAATGTGGAAACATTCCTTTGTCATGATAAAAAGCAACGAGAGTATGTGATCAAAAACATCGATAAGTTGGTCGTCAAACCGGCCAATGAATCGGGTGGTTATGGCATGTTAGTGGGGCCGCATTCCACTAAAAAAGATCAGGCTACCTTTATCGAACTGATCAAGAAAGATCCACGTAATTATATTGCTCAGCCCACTCTGGCCTTATCTACAGCGCCTACCTTAGTGGGGAGCAACCAACCAGAGCCTCGGCACCTAGATTTACGGCCGTTTATTTTACAGGGCAAAAAATCTTATGTGACTACGGGTGGCCTGACTCGCGTAGCGATGAAGAAAGGTTCTCTGGTAGTAAATTCATCTCAGGGTGGTGGCAGTAAAGACACCTGGATTGTTGATACGGAGATAAAATCATGATGTTATCTCGCGTGGCAGAAAGAATTTATTGGGCGGCGCGTTATTTACAGCGAGTAGAAAGCTCGGCGCGCATCGTCAATGCCTACACCAATCTATTAATGGACTTACCCAAAGAGCTCGATATTAGCTGGTTTAATCTAGTGACTCTAAATAATGCGCAAGAAGAATATGATAAGCGTTATAAGATACGAGATGAGCGCAACGTAGTTAAATTTATTTTAGTTGACGATACCAACACAAACTCAATGTTGGCATCCCTTGCTCTAGTGCGAGAAAATTTTCGTACCACTCGTGATGTAGTCCCTGAAAATGCATGGGAGATGATTAATGAACTCAGCTCTTTTGCCCAAGAATCAATTAATTCGGGTGGTTTAAATCGTGCGAAACGTGATGAATTTCTAACTCAAGTGATTAATCAATGCCAAATGATTCAGGGCTATGTTGCCAGTACTATGTCCCATGATTCTATTTGGCATATGTGGCGTATTGGTCGCGCGGTAGAACGTGCGGATATGACCACCCGTTTATTAGAGGCAGGCGCAGGTATTTTATTAAATGACTCAATGTTTGAACAGGTTCAGGCGCCACTGATTGTTTGGGGAAATGTATTACGTAGCGCCAGTGCAGATCACGCCTATCGTCGAGCGGTATCGTCTAGAGTGAGGGGCAGGGAGGTGCCTAACTTTTTATTGTTTAATAACCAATTTCCTCGCTCGGTTAATTTTTGTTTAATAGAGATCAAAGAGTCTATTAAAAAATTACCTAAGCAGCGGCAGTTAATGGCGGGCTTTAAAGACTTAGATGGCTTGATGAGCCGTACACAACCTTTAACGAATGTTGAAGGTGACTTAGATGAAAAGTTTCCCGACTATATAAACAAACTGCAACTTCAATTGGCTAAGTTACACCAATCATTTACTGACACATGGTTCTCTCTAGATTAACATTACAGAGGCATAAGGTCTAAGTGGTCTAAGGTCTAAGCGGTTTAATGTCTAAAATTTTAGATTTCATTCGATCAAATTAACCATCAGTTTTTATTCATTATTTTATAAAAGTATAACCCCATGACTATACGTGTAGCCCTTCATCATAAAACAAAATATATTTTTGATCGCCGTGTTAACTTGGCGCCCCATGTGATTCGCTTGCGGCCCGCTGCTCATGCGCGTACCCCTATACATGCTTATAGTTTGAACATACTGCCGAAAGAGCATTTCATTAATTGGATGCAAGACCCGTTCGGTAACTACCAAGCACGCATTGTATTCCCTGATAAAACGGATTATTTATCGATTGAAGTGGAGGTGATTGCTGATATGACCGTCATTAATCCCTTTGATTTTTTTGTCGAAGAGTATGCCGAATTTTTCCCCTTTGCTTATGATCAGTCGCTCGAATCTGAGTTGTTACCTTACTTAGAAATTAAAGAGCAAGGAGAACAGTTGGTACAATGGGTGGCAGATTTTAAAAACAGCGTAAAAAACGAAAAAGAATATAAAATAAATACCTTTTTGGTTAACGTTAATCAACGTTTAGAGCAAGATATTGATTACACTATTCGCATGGAAGTCGGCGTACAGGATTGCGAAGACACCTTATCAAAAGCCTTAGGCTCATGTCGTGATAGTGCTTGGTTAATGGTGCAGGTTTTTCGGCATCTCGGTTTAGCGGCGCGTTTTGTATCGGGTTACTTAGTTCAGCTAACTGCCGATGTTAAATCATTGGATGGTCCTTCCGGTACGGAAGAGGACTTTACTGATTTACATGCGTGGTGCGAAGTCTTTATTCCCGGAGCAGGCTGGATAGGCTTAGATCCAACCTCAGGTTTATTTGCTGGCGAAGGGCATATTCCTTTGGCTTGTACGCCTAACCCTGGTTCGGCTGCACCTATTAGTGGCGCTAGCGATAAATGCGAAGTAGAGTTTGAATTCAGCAACGAAGTGATGCGTATTCTAGAAGACCCCAGAGTCACCAAGCCTTACGATGACGAGCAATGGCACAGTATTAATGCCTTAGGCGAAGCAGTTGATCTCGATCTAGAAAAAGGCGATGTACGCTTAACCATGGGTGGCGAACCAACGTTTGTTTCAGTCGATGATATGGAGTCTGAACAGTGGAATACCGCTGCCCTAGGGGATGATAAGCTGGCATTATCGAAAAGTTTATTGCTGCGCATGCGCGATAATTTTGCCAAAGGCGGTCTCTTACATTACGGCCAAGGTAAGTGGTATCCGGGTGAAGAAGTGCCTCGTTGGGCTCTAGGTTGTTTCTGGCGTACTGACGGTGTGCCTTTATGGAAAAATGATGACTTGTTAGCGCGAGTGGACAAAGACTACGGAGTCGATAGAAAGCAGGCGCGGCGTTTTTTACAGTCACTCTGTCAGTCTTTACGCGTGCCGATGAATTATATTATTTCTGCTTTTGAAGATGCGGGACACTATCTAGTACAAGAACAAGAATTACCTGACAATATCGATCTTTATGAGGAAGACTTGAGTTCTGACTTAGAAAGACAACGTTTAGCAAAAGTATTAAAGCAAGGGCTCAATACCGCCTGCGGTTTTGTTTTACCCTTAGAGTGGAGAACAGCAGGTAATCATTGGGCCAGTACTAAATGGCCACTGAGACGCTCGCGCTTGATTGCAGTGCCGGGAGATTCGCCTCTAGGATTACGTTTGCCGCTGCACGCACTACCCCATAGCTCAGAGCAAGCCATTTATCGCCCAGAAGAAGATCCTTTCGCGCCTAAAACCAACGCGGCTAAAGAAGTTAACGCAGCACCAAAAATAATGACAGAACTAATGCGTACGGCCTTGATTGTTGAGCCAAGAGACGGGCGCTTATTTATTTTCTTGCCGCCGCTGCAATCGTTCCAAGATTATGTCAATTTAATTAACGCCATCGAAGCCACAGCAGAAAAATTATCTATACCGGTGATACTCGAAGGCTATGAGCCGCCTAAAGATCCACGTTTAAAAGTCTTTAAAGTCACGCCAGATCCCGGTGTAATTGAAGTGAATATACATCCGAGTAAAACGTGGGGTGAGCTGGTTGAAAAAACCACGGTGCTTTATGAGCAAGCGCGACTCTGCCGTTTGGGTACAGAAAAGTTCATGTTAGATGGTCGTCATACGGGTACGGGTGGCGGCAACCATGTCACCATTGGTGCTGCTGCAGTAGCAGACAGCCCGATATTACGTCGCCCTGATGTATTGCAGAGCTTAATTACCTATTGGCAGCATCACCCGAGCTTATCCTATTTGTTTTCTGGGATGTTTATCGGGCCTACTAGTCAGGCGCCTCGCGTTGATGAAGGTCGTGATGAAATTCTCTATGAATTAGAAGTGGCATTTAAACAAGTACCCGCAGGCGTGGTTGATCAGCCGTGGTTAGTCGATCGTATTTTCCGTAATTTATTAATCGACATTACCGGTAACACGCATCGGGCAGAGTTTTGTATCGATAAATTATATGCCCCAGGTTCTGCTAGTGGCCGCTTGGGAATTTTAGAATTCCGTGGCTTCGAAATGCCACCGCATGGACAAATGTCCTTAGTGCAAATGCTATTGATCCGCTCCCTAATTGCTCGTTTTTGGAAAGAACCCTACAAGCATAAATTAGTGCGTTGGGGTACTGAGCTGCACGATCGCTTTATGTTGCCGCATTATATTTGGCAAGATGTTAAAGACGTCGTCGAAGACCTACAAGAGCACGGTTATCCCTTTCAATTAGAATGGTTAGCGCCGTTTGAAGAGTTTCGTTTTCCTCACTACGGTCGTGTACAAATCGGTGCTATTGAAATGGAGTTGCGTTGGGCCATTGAACCCTGGCATGTGCTAGGGGAAGAAGTGAGTCAGCAGGGTACGACGCGTTACGTGGATTCCTCAGTAGAGCGCTTACAAGTGCGCTTATCGGGTGTAACCGATGACCGCCATGTCTTAACTTGTAATGGTCGACGAGTACCTTTACGTTTTACTGGGTGCAAGGGTGAATATGTGGCAGGTGTGCGTTACCGTGCTTGGCAGCCACCATCAGCCTTACATCCGACTATAGGGGTGAATGTACCACTGGTCTTTGATTTGATCGATACTTGGAATGGACTATCCATTGGTGGCTGCACCTATCACGTGTCTCACCCTGGCGGTCGTCCTTACGATGAATTCCCGGTGAATGCTTTTGAGGCCGAATCGCGTCGTATCAATCGTTTTTGGGAGTTCAACCATAGCCCCGGTGTGATACCGCCCCGAGTGCCAACCACGCAGCCTAGCCAGCAGGAAGCGCAGCGTGAGTTTACCAGTAACACCCAAGCTCCGCGCCCAATGGCACCACCAATGGAAGAGCCGAGTAATGATTACCCTTACACTTTGGATCTGAGGGGTAGTTAGTCATAGTCATAGTCGCCTTTCTGAGGGGTGGTGACACTAGAAAACTGGGGTCAGAGCAATATATTGATAAGCTAAATAGTTGCATTCGATGGTTTGTCGATAAAAATAGGGCACTGCCCCCAGTTTTTATCGCTCTGCTATTGATTCTAGTGACTAAACTCATAGAATGGTCTTCCACCAAGACAGTGGGCGGGAAATCCATTAGTTCCTGCTCGACTAACGAGCCCATTTATGCCACAAAGACAAAATCAATCATCGGGCAATAAGCCGCCGATTGCGCGGTCTATCTATATGCCGATTAACGGTAGCTATGATGAGGCTTGTCAGCAATCTGGCCAGTTGTCTCAGCATTGGCAGTCTTTACTCGAAAGCCTCAACTCCCTCGGCGTAGATAACCTCAATAAACGCCAGAGTAAAACCCAGCGTATCTTGCGTGACGATGGTGCCACCTATAAAGCCTATGATGAATCTCAGGAGCATACTTGGGGTTTAGACCCTATTCCCTTCTTGCTGGATAACAATACATGGCAGCCAATAGAAGAGGGATTGTTACAGCGTACTGCGTTATTTGATTTATTATTAAAAGATATTTACGGTCCCCAGCAGCTTCTTCGTCAAGGTGTTATTCCTCCCGAAACTATCTTCGCTAATTCTGGTTTCTTGCGGCCTTGTTTTGGCTCGGGAGCGATTGCGGAACACGGATTATTACTCCATGCCAGCGATATGATACGCACCGCAGACAATCGTGTTTGTGTGATCGGTGATCGTTCTCAATCACCTAGTGGCGCAGGTTACGCCTTAGAAAATCGTACCGTAATGACACGAGTGTTTCCTAGTTTATTTCGCGATACTCAAGTCTGTCGCTTGGCAGCATTTTTTCAAACCATCCGTCATAAACTCAACCAGCTATCGCCAAACCATGAGCTGCCTAATATCGTGGTACTGACACCGGGCAGTCGCAGTGAATCGTATTTTGAACATGCTTATCTGGCGAATTACCTAGGCTACTCCTTAGTACAAGGGCGAGATTTAACCGTGCGCAATGGTCGAGTGTGGACAAAATCCTTGGGAGGTCTTACACGGGTTGATGTGATTTTACGTCGAGTGGATGATTTCTTTTGTGATCCGGCAGAATTAAAAAGCGACTCTTATCTAGGCGTCCCCGGATTATTAGAAGTGGTGCGCTCTAAAAAAGTCGCGATAGCCAACCCTATCGGTAGTGGTGTATTAGAAAGCCCTGTATTCTTAAAATACATTGATGATATTAGCCGTTTCTTTACGGGTAAAGCCTTATCCTTGCCCACCGCGAAAACCTATTGGGCCTATGATCCAGAAGATTTAGCGTTTATTGTAGATAATATTCCTCAGCTAGTGATTAAGCCTGCTTTCAAAAACTGGAATGCCGCTAGTATTTCAGGTAATAGCTTATCTGCGAATGAAATAGACGAGCTTAGAGAAAAAATTCAGCTAAGCCCACTCAAGTATGTGGCGCAGGAATTTATATCGCCCAGTCATGCGCCTAGCTGGCAACAAAATAACTTTATTCCACGCCCCGTAGTGCTGCGCAGCTTTGCTGCAGCAGGCGAAGCAGCTTATCATGTGATGCCCGGTGGCTTGACCTATACCAGCAACACCGCAAATACTCACGTTATCAATCATCAAATGTCGGGTTTAAGTAAGGATACTTGGGTTCTAACCACTGAGCCTGAGAAACACGTTAGCCTTTGGTCCGACCAAGGCGATAGTGTTCCCGTAGATCAAGAGCAGTTATTTAGTTTGCCTAGTCGCGTGATTGAAAATATGTTTTGGTTGGGGCGCTATATGGTGCGTGCAGAATCGGCCTTACGTTTATTACGCACGGTGTTTGTCCAGCTCAATAATGCACAACCCCTATCAACGATTGGCCATAAAACATTATTGACCGCGGTAACACAAGTAACGGAAACCTTTCCTGGGTTTACCCATCCAGATAGCCTGTTATTAAACAATCCTGAAGCCGAATTGATATCGATTATATTAGATGGCAAGCGGGCAGGGAGTGTCATGTCTAGCCTCAATGAAATGCTAGAGTGCGCAGAAGAAGTGAAGCCGCTAATGTCAGCGGATACCCAGCGCGTGATCAACGATATTCGTGATGAAGTGAGTGTATTAGGCGATGCCTTTAGCAATGATTTTTCCTCGGCGCCAGAAGAAGCCTTAGATCCTTTGGTGACTAGCTTGTTAGCTTTTTCTGGTCTAGTACATGAAAGTATGATTCGTGGTTATGGTTGGCGATTTATCGAAATCGGTCGCAACCTCGAGCGTAGTTATCAAACCATGTCTTTAATTCGAGCATTGTTAGTGTCCTCAAAAAAAGAATTTGATGAAGATGTTTTACTAGAGACAGTATTGCTCACACTCGAAACCCTAATCACCTATCGTCGTCGTTATCGAGCGCGTACCAGCGTAATGAATGGGCTTGAATTGACGATGGTAGATGACAGCAATCCACGTTCATTACACTATTTATTAAAAAAATTAAAAGATCACGTCGATGAATTACCCTTGTCGAATACGGGTGCTACACTCACTGCAGAAAAACGCGCAATTGTGATGGTGTTGTATAAGATTCAATTGTCCGACTTAAGTGAACTAACGATAGTCAGCGACAATGATCAGCGCGAAAATCTGGGTAACTTATTAGAAGAAGCGAAAAATCTACTCAACGATTTAGCGGGAGCGTTAAGTAACCGATACTTTGATCACAAAGAAGTCTATCAGCCAGTACAAACTGAAAAATGGGCTGACGAACTATGAAATATCGCATACGTCACATCACCCACTACCACTATCCACAGCCCGTGAGTACCTGTTATAACCGTGCTCACCTCTTACCTAGAGAAACTCTCTACCAAACGACGAATGTGCCCAAAGTTATTATTTATCCAACGCCTTCGTCGGGTAGCCGTCGTATTGATTATTTTGGCAATCGGGAATACCATTTTTCTATCCATGAACCCCATACCGAGCTTGCTATTGAAGTGGTGACGGAAATTAACATGAACGATAATCGCTACGACCCTAGGGATCAGTTACCGTATGGTAATACCTGTTTGCAGGCGCGAGAAAAATTAAAGGCTAGTCACCACGATGTGGAAACACTGTATGCGCGAGAATTTTTACTCGATTCCCCGATGATAAAAGTGACTCCTCTACTGCTTGAGTATGCAAAATTCTGTTTTAGCGATAACAAGTCATTGGTATCGGCAGTGAGAGACTTAACGAATAAGATATTTACTGAATTCAAATATGATTCAGGTTTTACCACCATCACCACGCCACTCAATGAAGTACTGGAGCACAAGCGCGGTGTGTGCCAAGACTTTGCCCACCTGGCCATTGGCTGTTTACGCGCATTAGGTTATCCCGCACGCTACATCAGCGGCTATCTCGAAACCTTACCGCCACCGGGGCAAAAAAAACTTGTCGGTGCCGACGCCAGCCACGCATGGTTTGCTGTGTATTCGCCGGGTGAAGGCTGGTTCGAATTTGATCCCACTAATGACACAGTTCCAGTTGGACAACATGTCGTGACCGCATGGGGTAGAGACTACTCTGACGTTAGCCCGCTACGCGGTGTCATACTCGGCGGTGGGAAATCGCACAGTTTACATGTATCAGTTGATGTGGCACGGGTGTGAAAGAACTAATCATGTATAGCACCCTTGGTTGCCATCTCTGCGAACTTGCAAAAACACAAATAGAACCTTTGCTTGCACCCTTCGCGTTAAAATTAAAAGAAGTTGATATAGCTGACGATGATATTTTACTTGAAAAATATGGCGTGCGTATTCCTGTTATAAGACTAGAGGGAAGTATAAAAACAATGGGCTGGCCGTTTGATACGGAAGGGGTTTATGTGTGGTTGCAGGCGCAGCTTTAATGTGTGTGAGTTAATGTGTGTGAGTAGCCTCGAAGCAGCAACATTGATATGCTTGAGGGAGAAATGAAAGAGGTAAAAATTATGCAACAGCCAGCCGTTAGCAATGTTAAAAAATCCCTTCATAGTATCGCCGATCAATTGCCCGAGGGTGCTACATGGAAAGATGTGGTGTATGAGGCTGATACCCGTCAAGAAATTGAAGGCGGACTAAATGAAGCGCGTCAAGGCGAGTTTGCGAGTGATGATAAAGTCACCTCTACCTTTGCAAAATGGGGTGTTAGCATGGCAACAGTATCAGTATAGGGGGGCGGAGGAGTTGTTTTAAAGACAAAAGGCAAGACACAACCCCTATGTTTTAGGCAGGAGCTTAGTGTGTACCTTTTATATTGCTTTCCCATTCCTCAAGTAGCGCAATGTTTCCAAGACTCTTGGCTTTTTCGTAGTGTTTTTTGTCTGCTGTAATAAAAAGACCGTTTAATTCAATAGCTAAAGCATGGTATACGCTGTCATAGAGTGATGGAAAATCACTATTTTTATGCCCTTGCAGGGTTATTTCTTTGCTCCTGAGCCATATTGCTTGATAGGGAGAAACAATCGTGATGAGGGTGTTTATATGTTTTTCTAGGACGTTGAGAGTATTCTCAAAAGGCGCGTTTTTTTACAAGCGAGAGCAAGCACTTCATATTTGAATAATTCGGGAACAAACTGCTTAATATCGTTTGATATACAGTGAGTAAAGAGGGCTTTTGCTTGTGGGGAGTCGGGTTCATTTGAGAACAATTTTATAAAAATATTTGCATCGGGGATTATGGGTATCATGTTTGGTTTCTTATAAATTATCCGTTTCTCCCTGTCTTATTTCTTGAATGGCATCGACAGAGCTTTGACCTTGCATATCCCAAGGCTGGATATTATCAAGGCATTCGAGCAATTCTTTCTTCTTCTGTTCTTTGATCGCAACAGCGAGAGCAGAAGACACAAATTGCGATTTGTTCGGTATCGAGTCAATAAAAGTATTGATCTCTTCGGGTATATTAAAGGTTCTTTTAGTCATAAGGTAACATACAGGGTGGTAGGTTTTAGTGTTACTCTAAGGGTGGTTAGAATAATTACCTCTATTATGGGGGGGTAATTCGTAAGGAGTTAAATTCTTTGTAAGTTGTCACTTGGGATATTGTGGCCATTCCCTCGACAAGCCCACTAACTCTCTACGGATTTTGAAGCCTTGCGGTAAGAACAAGTGTCCTCTTCGACCCATAGCAGATGTTTGTAGGCGGTTTGGGTGAACCCGTCTTTTCTTTGTTTTTAAAGGTGATAAACTCGTCTTTATTCTTGAATACATGCGCAAGCCAAAGGCGGATAATGGTAAT